>NZ_JBHYDW010000013.1:17624-58543 GCF_051860475.1 Elioraea sp.
GGATCGCGGTATCGATCCGCGCGAGTTCACGCTGGTCGCGTTCGGCGGCGCGGGCCCTCTGCACGCCATCGCTCTGGCGGAGGCGCTGTCGATGCGGCGCGTGCTGATTCCGCCGGCGCCGGGCAATCTGTCCGCAACCGGACTGATCCTGGCCGATATCCGTCACGACCTCGTGCGCACCATCGTCTCGGATCTCGCTGGCGCCGACCGCGACCGGCTGGTCGCCGTGCTCGGTGGGCTGTTGGACGACGCCGAGGCGGCCCTGACCGCCGAGCAGGTGACGCCGGACCGGCGCGTGCTGCTCCATTCGGCCGATCTGCGCTACCAGGGGCAGAACTATGAGCTGAACCTGCCGATCACGCCCGACCTCCTCGCCGAGGGCCGGACCGCAGCGCTCGCCGAACGCTTCCACGAGCAGCACCGCGTCGCCTACGGCTACCATCTCGCGAGCCGGCCGATCCAGATCGTCAACCTGCGCGTCACCGCGCTTGGCGTGATGCCGCCGATCGTCTGGCCGCGCCATGCGCCGGGCAGCGGCGGCGCCGAGCCGTCGGAGCATCGGCGCGTGCTGCTGCCCGGCGGCGAGGCGGCCGAGACGCCGATCTACCGGTTCGTCACGCTGCGCCCGGGACATCGGCTCATCGGTCCGGCACTGGTCGAATACCCGGGCGCGACGCTGTTCGTGCCGTCGGACTGGACGGTGGCGTTCGACGACATGCTGAACGCGCGCGCCGAGCGGGGAGCGATCTGATGGACAGCGCCACCCTCACGACGCCGCGCACGGCCGCCCGCACGGGCGCGACCGTCGATCCCGTGACGCAGGAGATCATCCGCAACGCGCTGCGCGCCGCCGCACGGCGCATCACGCGGCGCATGATCCGCTCGGCCAACTCGTTCATCGTCAAGGAGATGGAGGACTGCTCCGCCTCCATCCTCGATGCCGACGGCCAGCTTCTCGCCGAGGAAGCCGGCCCGCCGATCCAGCTCAACACGGTCGGCATCTGCCTCAAGACCATCCTCGAGCACTACGTCCCGAAGGAGGCGTGGCGGCCGGGCGATGTCGTGCTGACGAACGACACCTTCGCCGGCAACGGCTCGCTCGCCGCGACGCACGGCAACGACTACCTGGTGTTCCATCCCGTGTTCTTCGCGGGCGAGCTGGTCGCCTTCACCGGACTGATGGTGCACCACCTCGACATCGGTGCGATGCACATGGGCACGCGCGGCTGGGGCACCGAGATCTTCCAGGAGGGCGTGCGCATCCCGCCGCTCAAGCTGGTCGAGGAGGGCCGCCTCGACCAGAAGGTGATGGCGATCATCCTCACCAACACGCGCACGCCCGAGGTGCACGAGAACGACGTTCTGTCGCAGCTTTCCAGCGTGCAGGCCGCGGCCGAGGACGTGCTGGCGCTGTATCGCAAGTACGGCCGCGAGACGATGCGTGCCTGCCTCGATGACCTGCTCGACTATTCAGAGCGCCGCACGCGCGAGCAGATCGCGCTGATCCCCGACGGCACCTACAGCCATGCCGAACCGGTGCTGGATGACGGTGCCTGCGGCGGGCCGTACTGGCTGCGCCTGAAGGTCGTGAAGTCGGGCAGCGATCTGCTGTTCGACTTCACCGGTACCGATCCGCAGATCAAGGGGCCGATCAACAGCCCGCTCGCCACCACGCTCGCCGCGATCTACTACACGATGAGCTGCATCACGGCCGCCGAGATCCCGAGCAACGAGGGCTGCAAGCGGCCGATCCGCGTCGAGGCGCCGCCAGGAACGCTCGTCAATGCGCGCTCGCCGGCGGCGGTGATGCAGCGCATGGTGGTATGCCACAGCATCGTCGATCTGATCATGGGCGCGCTCGCCGAGGCGGTGCCGGAGCGCGTGATGGGGGACTCCTGCGGCTGTCTCTACAACTACAGCATGGCGATCGACCCGCGCTCGGACCGTCGCGTGATGTTCGGCGAGGTCGTGCCGGGCGGGATCGGTGCGACGGTTGGCGCGGACGGCATCAACGTGATGGCGTGCCATGTCACCAACTGCCACATCCCACCGATCGAGGCGATCGAGACCGAATCACCGGTGCGCTACCTGCGCCGCGAGCTGCGCGAGGATTCAGGCGGTGCGGGTCGCAACCGCGGCGGTGTTGGACAGGTGCTCACCTACCGGATCCTCGGCGAGGATCCGCAGCTGCATCACACCTCGCAGAAGTCAGTCTCACGACCGCAGGGCACGGCCGGTGGCCTGCCAGGCGATGGCGGACGCTGGGTCATCAACGAGGGCACGGCCGAAGAGCGCCGGCTCGCCTATGCGATCGGCGACATCGAGCAGCTGCGCGAGGGTGATACGGTGACCCACTACACACCCGGCGGCGGCGGCTACGGACCGCCGAAGGAGCGCGATCCCGAACAGGTTCGCGCCGATGTCGAGGCGGGCCTTGTCTCGGTCGAGAACGCCGCAAAGCTCTATGGTATCCGGATCGATCCGGTCACGTTCGAGATCACCGGGCTCGACCGCTGATCGCGGCGGGCCCTCCTGGATCAACACGCAACAAGGAGGCATGCACCATGTCGAGGCGTACCCTTCTAACCGGCGCCGCCGCTCTGCTCGCGACGGCGGCGGTGCCGCGCTCGCCGGCCGGCGCCACCGAGTTCATCACCTTCGGCGGCGGCAGCACCGGCGGCTCGTTCCACATCGTCTCGGCCGGCATGGCGCGCGTGGTCGAGCAGCACGTGCCGAATGTCCGAGCCACCGCTCGCGTGACCGCGGCGACGATCGAGAACACGCGGCTGCTCGGGCAGAAGCGGATCGAGTTCGCGCTTGCCGCCTCGAGCGGACCCTACGCGGCGGTCAAGGGGAAGGCGCCGTTCGCGAACGAGCGCTACGACAACATCCGCTACGTCGCGACCGGCTACTCCTCGCCGTTCCAGATCATCGTTCCGGCCAACTCGCCCGTGCGGACGGTCGCCGATCTCGCCAATCGCCGGGTCGGCGTGCTGGTCGGCATCACCGCGCAGGACTGGTTTCCGCGCATCGCCGAGGTGTACGGCATCGCCGGGCGGTTCCAGCAGTTCCAGCTGCGCGCCGCCGAGCTGATGACGTCGCTGCGCGATGGCAACATCGAGGTGGCGGTGTTCTCCGGAGCGGCGCCGACGCCGGCGATCACCGATCTCGCCACCTCCCGGTCTGTGCGCTTCATCCCGATCGGCGAGGAGAGGGCGAAGCAGGTGCTTGAGACGCACCCGTTCTTCTTCGTCGCCGACATCCCCGCCAACATCTATCCGGGGCAAACCCAGCCGGTGACGTCGCTGTTCAACCCGATCCTGCTCGTGACGCGCGCGGAATTGCCGGAGGAGCTGGTCTACGCGGTGACGAAGGTGCTGCTCGACACGCACCACGCCGATCTGAAGGCGATCCATCCTGATGCCGGCCTGTTCAACGTCGAGAACGCCGGCAAGAGCATGGTGGTGCCGATCCACCCCGGCGCGGCGCGGTTCTATGCCGAGAAGGGGATCGCGCTGCGCTGATCGCGCGTGCCCGGCCTGCGCCGCCAGGGCAGCCTGCCGGGCCCGGCCCCCCTTGGGCCAGGCCCGGGGGGGGGGGGCCGGGCGGGCCCCGGCCGGCCGCCCCGGTCGCCGCGGGCGGCCCCCGCTGCGGCCGCCTGGGCGGCGGCGGGCGATCCTGACCCTGGTCAAGCCCGGAGACCGTCGTGCCCATGCAACGCCTGTTCGAGCGCCGCGAGTACCTGGACCGGATCGACCGGGTGAAGCGCAGCATGGCGGCGCGCGGGATCGATACGCTGCTGGTCGCCTCGCCCGCCAACCAGTTCTGGCTCACCGGCTATGACGGATGGTCGTTCTACACGCCGCAGATCGTCGCGGTCAGCCTCGCCGCCGAGGAGCCGGTCTGGATCGGCCGCAAGATGGACGCGGTGGGCGCGAAGTTCACCGCGTTCCTCAAGCCCGATAACGTCGTGCCGTATCCGGACCGGTATGTCGGCTCGGACGAGCTGCACCCGATGCAGTACGTTGCCGAGGAGCTCG
The DNA here is from genome assembly GCF_051860475.1 of Elioraea sp. Lineage (NCBI taxonomy): Bacteria > Pseudomonadati > Pseudomonadota > Alphaproteobacteria > Acetobacterales > Elioraeaceae > Elioraea > Elioraea sp. The sequence continues at coordinate 21,665 of NZ_JBHYDW010000013.1, forward strand.
CCCGCCGAGGCTGGGCCGGCGGCACGATCGGGGTCGAGACCGACGACTACTACTACACCGCGCGGTGGGATGCGCTGCTGCGGCAGGGACTGGCGAATGCGCGCTTCGTTGACGCCTTCCTGCTCGTGAACCGCTGCCGCATGCGCAAGTCGCCGCGCGAGCTGGAGTTCATGCGCCAGGCTGGCAGGATCGCCGCCGCCGCGCAGCAGGCCGCGTTCGAGGCGGCCGCGGTCGGCGTGCGGCAATGCGACGTCATGGCGGAGCTCTACCGCGTCACCACCGCCGGCCTGCCGGAGTTCGGCGGCACCTTCCCGTGCAAGCCGCCCAACGCCATGGTCGGCGAGCTGTGCTCGGCGCCGCATCTCTCCTGGACCGACGATCCGCTGGTCGAAGGCGACCTGTTCTACATCGAGATGGGCGGCGTACGGCACCGCTACCATGCGCCGCTGTCGCGCTGCATCTATCTCGGCCGGCCGAGTGCCGAGATGGACCGGATCGCCAGGGTGATCGCGGAGGGGCTCGAAGCGGTGCTCGACCGCGTGAAGCCGGGCGTGGCGTGCGAGGAGCTCGCCGCGGCGTGGTCGGCGGTGATCGCACGGCACGGCCTGGAGAAGGACAGCCGCATCGGCTACCCGGTCGGGATCGGCTATCCGCCGACCTGGGGCGAACTCACCGCCAGCATCCGCGCCGGCGACCGCACGGTGCTGGAGGAGGGCATGACCTTCCACTGCATCCCGGCGCTCTGGCTCGAGACGTTCGGGATCGTGATCTCCGAGACCTTCGCCGTCACCTCTTCCGGGGCGGAGTGCTTCGCCGACCACCCGCGCATCCTGTTCGCGAAGACGTAGCGCTCCGCCGGCCGGCCAGGCGCCACCCGCGCCGCGGCGCACTACCGCGCGCGCGCCACCGCGAAATCGACCACGTCCATCAGCGCGCGCCGCTCGGCCCCGTCGGGCAGGCGCGCGAGGGATGCCTTGGCCGCTGCACCGAACGCCTCGGCGCGATGCAGCGTCTCGGCGAGCGTGCCGTGCCGGCGCATCAGCCCCTGGGCGGTGGAGAGATCGTTCGGCCCCTGCTCCTGATCCTCGATCGTGCGGCGCCAGAACGCACGTTCGCTCTCGTCGCCGGCGGCGAAGGCGAGCAGCACCGGCAGTGTCACCTTGCCTTCGCGGAAATCGTCGCCGACGGTCTTGCCGAGCGTCGCCTGGTCGGCGTCGTAGTCCAGCACGTCATCGACCAGCTGGAAGGCGAGCCCGAGATTCAGCCCGAACGCATCGAGTGCCGCCTCGTCCTCCGTATCGCGGCCGGCCACCACCGCGCCGATGCGGGTCGCGGCCGCGAACAGCGCGGCGGTCTTGCCGCGGATCACGTCGAGATAGCGCGACTCTGTCGTTGCTGTATCGTTCTGAGTCACGAGCTGGAGCACCTCGCCCTCGGCGATCGTGGCCGAGGCGCGCGAGAGGATCGCGAGCACGGGCAGCGATCCGTCCTCCACCATCAGCTCGAAGCTGCGGCTGAACAGGAAGTCGCCCACCAGCACCGAGGCCTTGTTGCCGAACACCGCGTTCGCCGAGGCAAGCCCGCGCCGCAGGGCGCTCTCGTCCACCACGTCGTCGTGCAGCAGCGTGGCGGTGTGGATGAACTCGACGCAGGCGGCGAGCTTCACGTGCCGGTCGCCGCGATAGCCGCATAGCCGCGCCGCGGCGAGCGTCAGCATCGGCCGGAGCCGCTTGCCGCCGGCGGCGACGATATGCGCGGCGAGGCGCGGGATCAGGTCCACCGGGCTCTGCATTCGCGCGACGATCACTCGGTTGCACGCCTCGAGGTCCTCGCGCACGAGCTCGGTCAGCGCCTCGAGCGCATCGTCGCGGATCGCGGCCGGCCCGTCCTCCCTCCTCCGCTCGGCCACCGCGCGCACGCGCCACTCCTGTCCTTGCTTGACCCGTTCAGCCGGAACCCAGGATATTGGCCGTGCAAAAACCGGGTCAAGGCAAGGCCGCGCCCGGCACCCCGGGGGACCAGCGTGCGGGAGCTCCTGCGCACCAACGATACCGTCCGCCTTTCGTTCCTCCGCGTGCTGCTGCGCGACGCGGGCATCGACGTGATCGTGCTGGACCAGCACATGAGCGTGCTCGAGGGCTCGGCCGCGGCGATTCCGCGCCGACTGATGGTCGCCGAGGAGGACGAGGTGCGCGCCCGACGGGTTCTGGTCGAGGCCGGGGAGTGGACCGGCACGCCGCGCTGAGCGGCGGGGCGATGCGGATGACCGAGGATGCCCTGCTCGGCGGGCGGGTGCGGCTGTGCCAGCCGGCGGAGGGGTTCCGTGCCGCGATCGATCCGGTGCTGCTGGCGGCGGCGGTGCCGGCCCGGCCGGGCGATCGGGTGCTGGAGGCCGGCACAGGCAGCGGCGCGGCCGCGCTCTGCCTGCTCGCCCGCGTCGCCGGTGCGCGTGTGGTCGGCATCGAGCGCAACGCCGCGCTCGCCGAGCTGGCGCGCACGAATGCAGCGCTGAACGGCAACGGTGACCGTTTTCTGGTCGTCACGGGCGATCTGGCGACGCGGGCGACGGCGCGCGCCGCCGCCGCGCACGGCGCGTGCGCGCACGCGATGGCCAATCCGCCGTTCCATCTCGGCGGCACCGTCTCGCCACTCGCCCCGCGCCGCGAGGCCGGGCACGAGTCGGCGGAGGTCGCGCTCGCGCTCTGGGTTGCGGCGATGGCGCGAAGGCTTGCGCCGCGGGGTACGCTCACACTGGTCCTGCCGCCGGCCCGGCTGCCCGACGCGATCGCGGCGCTCGGCGAAGCGGGCATCGGCGGTCTCGCGCTACTGCCGCTGTGGCCGCGCGCCGGGGCGGCGGCGCGGCGCGTGATCGTGCAGGGGATCAAGGGCGGGCGCGCACCCTGCCGGCTGCTGCCCGGCGTGGCGCTGCACCGCGCCGAGGGCGGCTACACCGACGCGGCCGAGCGCGTGCTGCGCGAGGCGGACGCCCTGGCGCTCAGCTGAACGCGCCCAGTCAGAGCTGGCTCGCTTCCGGGTGGCGCAGGTGCCAGAGCCGCTCATGCGCGGCCACCAGGCTCTCCATGTTCTTGCGCCGGTTCGTGTCGGGGCTGAGCGGCCGGCGCGTCAGCATCATCTCCAGGATGTGCAGCAACTGCTCGGCGACCTCGAAGTCGCCCTGGTCGCACGCATGGTGGAAGGCGATGAGGATCTTGTCCGAGAGCCGGCGGCTGTAGCGCGGCGGATGCCGCGTGGCTTCGCGGTCGCGTGCCTCGAGCTGGACGTCTTCACCACTCATGGCAACCCCTTGCCCACCGATGGACGGCGCATGTCTCCTCCCACCCTCTCCGCGCAAGTCTAGCGCGAAACAGGCCGAGCGGCGACCCGAAAACCGCGCCCGGCCCGGTCAGACCCCGGGGCGGCGGAGATGCGCGGCAATGGTGGCGGCGATCTCGGCCGGGGCGGCGCCGTGGCGGAACAGGGCAGCGAACCGCCCCTCGGCATCCATCAGGTAGACGAACGAGGAATGATCCATGGTGTAGGTGGTCGTCTCGGGCGGATGGACCTTGGCGTAGTAGACGCGATAGGCGCGCGCCACCGCGTCGATCTGCTCCGCGGTGCCCGTGAGCCCGATGATGCGCGGATCGAACAGGTCGACATAGCGCGCCAGGGCCTCGGGCGTGTCGCGCTCGGGATCGACGGTGATGAAGATCGGTGCGACTCGGGCGGCATCCTCGCCGAGCCGGTCGAGCACCTCGGCCATCACCTGCAGCTCGGTCGGGCAGATGTCGGGGCAGTGGGTGAAGCCGAAGAAGATCAGCATCATCCGGCCGCGATAGCTGGAGTCCGTGACCGCCGTGCCGGTGTGGTCGGTCAGGCTGAACGGGCCTCCGATCGAGACCGACGGCGGCACCGACATGCCGCCGAGCCGCTGCTCGATCCCGGCGTCCTGCTTCAGCCAGAGCGTGGCCCCGGTGCCGACCGCGAGCATCGCGGCGAGCCCGTAGGCGGCGAAGCGGATCGTCCGCAGCCAGCGGATGGTCGCGGGCGGGGCCCCGGCGGGCGGCTTGGGGGCGGTCATCGACGAGGTCCATACGCCCCTGCGCGCGGGCCGCCAAGCGGACGCGCCAGGACGTGATGCGCCGGTGGCGACGCTGGGCGCGCTGGCCGCGCCCTCACCCTGTCCCTCTCCCTCTCCCGTGGGAGAGGGAACCTGGCGGCGACGTTGCGTCCCCTCTCCCGCCGCGCGGGAGAGGGACAGGGTGAGGGCGCCTCACGCCGCCGCGCGCCGGGCCAGCACCCCGGACGTCACCGCATCGTGGCAACGGTCGCAGAGGCCCGGATGATCCGGATGCGCCCCGACCTCGGGCAGCACCTTCCAGCAGCGCTCGCATTTCGATCCCGAAGCCTTGGCCGGCACCACTGCCACCTCTTCGATCCCCTCGACAGTGAAGGCATTGCTGGGCGCGGCTGCGGTGAGCATCAGGCCGGAGGTGATGCAGATCTCGGCCCACCCCTCCGCGTCGAGCAGGGAACGATCTGCGTCGGGTACGGCAAGCACGGGCGCGGACTGAAGCGACGACCCGATCCGCCCCTCGGCGCGCTCGCGCTCCAGCGCGCCGGTGACGACGCGGCGAATTTCGCGGATGCGCGCCCACCGCGCGGCGAGCGCGTCGTCGCGCCAGGACGCGGGCATCTCGGGGAAGGTCTGCAGATGCACGCTCTCGTCCTCGCCCGGGAAGCGCGCGAGCCATGCCTCCTCGGCCGTGAACACCAGCACCGGGGCGAGCCAGGTAACGAGTCCGCGGAACACGTGGTCCAGCACCGTGCGGCAGGCGCGTCGGCGGAGCGAATCCGCACGGTCGCAGTAGAGCGCGTCCTTGCGGATGTCGAAGTAGAACGCGGAGAGGTCGGTGGCGCAGAACCCGTGCAGCTCGGCGAACACGCCGGTCCATTCAAAATTCCCGGTCGCCTCGCGCACGCGGAGATCGAGCTCGGCGAGCCGGTGCAGCACCCAGCGCTCGAGCTCGGGCATCTCGGCGAGCGGCACGCGCTCGGACTCGTCGAACGCGTCGAGCGCGCCGAGCAGCCAGCGCAGCGTGTTGCGGATGCGCCGGTACAGCTCCGCCTGCTGCTTCAGGATCTCCTTGCCGATGCGCAGATCCTCGGTGTAGTCGGACGCCATCACCCAGAGCCGCAGGATGTCGGCGCCGTATTCGGCGATCACCTCCTGCGGAGCGACGGTGTTGCCGAGAGACTTCGACATCTTCCGCCCCTGCTCGTCGACGACGAAGCCGTGGGTGAGGATCGCGTCGTAGGGCGCGCGGCCGCGCGTGCCGCAGGCCTCCAGCAGCGAGGAGTGGAACCAGCCGCGGTGCTGGTCCGAGCCCTCGAGATAGAGATCGGCGGGCCATTTCAACGCGTCGTTGCCTTCCAGCACGAAGGCATGGGTCGATCCGGACTCGAACCAAACTTCGACGATGTCGCGGATCTGCTCGTAGTCCTGCGCGTCGTAGTCGTTGCCGAGGAAATCCTGAGCCGGGCGTGTCCACCAGGCGTCCGAGCCTTCGGCTTCAAAGATCGCGACCGTGCGCGCCATCACCGCGGGGTCACGCAGCGGCTCTCCCGTGCGCTTGTCGACGAAGATCGCGATCGGCACGCCCCAGGCACGCTGGCGCGAGACGCACCAGTCGGGGCGCGAGGCGATCATCGAGCGTAGTCGGTTCTGGCCCTGCGCGGGGACGAAGCGCGTCGCCTCGATCGCGGCCAGCGCCGGCGCGCGCACGCCGTTCTCGCCGTCCATGGCGATGAACCACTGCGGGGTGTTGCGGAAGATCAGCGGCGCCTTGGAGCGCCAGGAATGCGGGTAGGAGTGCGTCAGCGTCCCGCGCGCGAGCAGCGCGCCGGCGTCGGCCAGCGCGGCGCAGACCGGATCGGCGGCCTCGTAGACATGGACGCCGGCGAAGAGCGGCACGTGCGGTAGGAAAAGCCCATCTGGGCCAACCGTCTCGGGTATCTCAAGGCGGTGCTGCCTGCCAAGTTCCCAGTCGTCTTCTCCGTGTCCTGGCGCGATGTGTACGAAGCCAGTGCCGGCTTCGGTGGTGACAAAGTCGCCAAGGTACACAGGCACGCGGAAGCGATAGGCCGCCTTCAGATCTTGAGCCGGGTGCCGCTCAAACGGGTGATCAGCCTGGAAGTTCCAGAGTTCTTGTCCTTTCACAACGAGTTCGATGTGGTGAGTTCGTATCCCGATTGTTGAACAGAACTCAGGCAACAAACTCAGCGCGACGATCAGCCATTCACCCTGCTGAGCGCGTGACGACGGCTCGACGTCATCGACACGAAAGATGGCGTAGTCGATGTCAGCGCCGGCAGCGATGGCGCGATTGCCAGGAAGCGTCCAAGGCGTCGTCGTCCAGATCACGATTGATGGTTCATGCTCGCGCACGGTACGCGCGACGTGTCTGACCCTTTCGTCGTCGCCACGCCCTAAAGCCTCAAAAGTTCCCACCAAAGGAAACCGCACCCAAACAGTCGTGCTCTTGTGGTCGTGGTACTCGACCTCGGCATCGGCAAGCGCGGTCTTCTCGACGGGCGACCACAGCACGGGCTTGGCGCCGCGATAGAGCGATCCGTTCAGCAGGAACTTGCCGATCTCGTTCGCGATGATCGCCTCGGAGCGGAAATGCATCGTCGCGTAGGGGTTCCACCAGTCGCCGGCGACACCGAGGCGGATGAACTCCTCGCGCTGCACGCCGAGCCAGTGCTCGGCATAGGCGCGGCACTCGGCGCGGAACGCGATGACGTCCACCTCGTCCTTGTTGCGCTTCCGCTCGCGGTACTGCTCCTCGATCTTCCACTCGATCGGCAGGCCGTGGCAGTCCCAGCCAGGGACGTAGTTGGCATCGTACCCCGCCATCTGCTTGGCGCGGTTCACCACGTCCTTCAGCACCTTGTTGAGCGCGGTGCCGATATGGATGTTGCCGTTGGCGTAGGGCGGGCCGTCGTGCAGGACGAACTTCTCGCGGCCCTTGGAGGCCGCGCGCAGCCGTGCCCAGAGGTCCATGCGGTTCCAGCGCTCGAGCAGGGCGGGCTCGCGCTTCGGCAGCTCGCCCCGCATCGGGAAAGGCGTAGTCGGCAGGAACACCGTGTCGCGGTAGTCGCGCTTGCTGTCGGTCATCGGATCGGTCCGGTTCGGATTCGTGGCGTGGGGCGTGACCCGGCGCTCTAGCGGAGCGCCGGGGCCGTAATTCGTGCGTGCCGCGACCGGTGCATGAGGGAGCGATACCGCCCCGCACCGGGGCGGTCAACGAAGGGGGCGGTGACGACAGCGCTGCGCGCGGGAGCGATCAGGGCGTGATCTCCCTCTCCCCCCCGGGCGGGATTGGGTATCGGGCGGTCTGCCGCGGGCGACGATCCCTGAGAGTGGCGTTGAGGATGGCGAGGAGCGTTCGCCCGACGGCAATCAGCTCGACCATCCTGGGCTTCCCGGCGGCGAGGAGCCGGTCGCAGAGGCGCGCAGGGCCGGTTGTGGCGGCGCGCGACCACGGCACCGGCGAACGGGGCGGCGCGCGGTCGTGTCGTGCGGCTCGACAACCTGCTCCGCCGCCGCAGCAAACCCGGCCATGCCGCGCCGAAAGGCCGCCGGATCGACCGCCTGGGACAGCCGCCAGAGGGCGTCATGGCTCGGTACCCCGTGCGCGAGCCGCGGCCCCAGCCCCGGCAGCGGCGCCTGCGTCACCCCGGATGCCGCCCTCTCGACGCCGGTCTGCGCCCCGCACACGCCCGCCGCCAGGGCGATGAACATCGCCTCGGTCAGAGGGTGACGCGGATTCGGCGCCCGAGAAACAGGGCAATCCCCGGAACACGCCGCAGGACCACCCCTCCGCCGCTCCCGGCACAGGAGCAGACCTCAGAATCCCTCCCCGCCGCGTCGTCGCGCAAGCGCCGCATCTGACGTGCCTGGAGCGGAGGTGGAGCCCATCCGCTCCCGCAGCGTGCGCGTCAGGTCGCGTAGTGGACAGCGCAGCCATAGGGCCGCGTCACGGCTTCGGGCACCGGCCGGCCGGCGGCGATGGCCTCGATCGCGTTGCGCACATAGGGCACCGCGGTCTCGATGTCCGCCTGGCGCGAGGAGGCGATGGAGTCGATCCCGCCCATGTAGAGCAGCGTCCCATCGGTGCCGATCACGAACATCTGCGGTGTCGTGCGCGCCTGGTAGGCGCGGCCGATCGTGCCCTCGGGGTCGAGGATCACGTGCGCGGGCGTGGCGTCGCGCGTCTCGCTCAGTCGGTTCGCCTCCTCCGCCGAGACATGGCCCTGCTTGCCCGGCGCGGAGGAGATGATGCTGATCCAGGTGAAGCCCTGGCTGGCGGCAAGGCGCTGGAGGTCCTGCATGTTGCCGGCACCGTAGTGCTTGCGCACGAACGGGCAGTCATGGTTGGTCCATTCCAGCACCACAACCTTGCCGCGCATGTCCGCGAGCGACACCCGTGCGCCCTTCGTGTCGGTGGCAGCGAAGTCCGGCGCCGGCCGGCCGGTCTCCGGAGCGGCGAGGGCCAGGCGCGGTGCGCCGACCGCGGCAAACGCGGCGCCCGCGGCGGCACCGGCGAACAGCGTACGTCGTGTCGTCGAGAACATCGTCATGATCGCACTCCTGATTGCGCTGTTGGAAACGTTCATCCGCCCGCGGCGCCGAGCGCGTTCAGCACGATCGCCTCGGTGAGGATCTGGGGCAGCACGACGGGATCGCCCCCGCCGGCGGGGTAGAACACGTAGATCGGCACACCAGAGCGGCCGAAGCGGCGCAGGTAGTCGGTGATCGCCGGATCCTGGCGCGTCCAGTCGCCGCTGAGATAGGCGATGCCCCGCTCGGCGAACGCGCGCTGCACCGCGCCGGTCGCGAGCGAGGTGCGCTCGTTGACGAGGCAGGTGATGCACCAGGCGGCGGTCATGTTGACGAACACCGGTCGGCCGTCGTCACGCAGCGCGGCAAGGCGCGCTGCGCTGTAGGGCTCGGCGGTTGCGGGACCAGCCGCCTCGCTGCAGCGCGTCTGCGTGGGCAGGGCGGCTTCGAGCCGCGGCACGAGCGCCAGCATCGCGATCGCCGCCGCCCCGGCGAGCGCGGTCCCGGTCCGGCGCCAGCCCCTTCCTGCGTCGCGCGTCGCCTCCCACGCCCAGGCGGCGAAGGCGATCAGCACCATTCCCGCGAGTGCCACCAGCACCCCCGAAGGTCCGGTCTGCTGCGACAGCACCCAGACCAGCCACACGGCCGAGGCGTACATCGGGAAGGCCATGGCCTGCTTCAGCCGCTCCATCCAGGCCCCGGGCCGCGGCATCAGCCCGGCAAGTGACGGCACCGCGGCGATCAGCGCGTAGGGCGCGGCGAGCCCCAGCCCCATCGCCACCATGACCGAGACGAGCACCGCCGGCGGCGCGGTCACCGCGAACCCGACCGCGGCCCCCATGAACGGCGCGGTGCAAGGGGTCGCCACGATCACCGCGAGCACCCCGGTGAAGAAGCTCCCGCCATGCCCGCCGCGCATCGCGAGCGACTGCCCCGCGCCTGCAAGCCGCCCACCGACGTGGAACACGCCCGAAAGCGACAGGCCGACCGCGAACAGCACCCAGGCGACCAGCGCGACGAACACCGGCGACTGGAACTGGAACCCCCAGCCCGCCGCGATCCCGCCGGCACGGAGCGCGAGCAGCGCGACGGCAATCAGACCGAAGCTCACGAGCACGCCGGCGGTGTAGGAGAGCGTGTGCGCGCGCACCTCCGACCGCGCCCCCGCGCCGAGCCGCACCAGCGCCAGGGCCTTCATCGACAGCACCGGGAACACGCAGGGCATCAGGTTCAGGATCAGCCCGCCGGCGAAGGCGAACAGCAGCGCCTGCCAGAACGGCAGCAGGGTTCCGGGCGGCGGGGCAGGAGCCACCGGCGCGTCGATCGTGAATGCCGTGGTCAGCACGCCGTCCGGTGCCGCCTCGGCGAGGGTGACCACGCCGGCGATGCGCTCGCCGAGCCCGGCCTCGCCGCGCACCATCTCGATGCGGAGGTCGCCGCCCTCGCGCCGCACCGTCTGGATCTCGGAATGATCGATTACGCCCCAGTCATGCGGGAAGAACACCGCTTCGCGCAGCGTCGCCTGCGCCCGCCCCGCACCCGCAAGCACCAGCGCGACGCGCGGCCCGCCGTCCTCGATCCGCGCGGCGAAGGGAGAGACGCCGGGCCGGCGCCGCTCGGCCTCGGTGAATCGCGCAAGCGTTTCAGGTCGGGCCGGCACGGGCGTCGCGGCGACCGGCAGGGTGAGCGTGAAAACCGCCTCCTCGGGGATGCAGACATCCTTGCAGACCAGCCAGCTCGCCTCGGCGCGCAGCGTGATGGTGCTGCCCGGGGCGAGGTCGCGCGGCGGATGCACCGTGACCGGCAGCGTCACCCGGTCGTGGAAGCCGAAATTGACGAGTGTGCCGTAGGGGAGTCGCTCCGGCGCCGGCCAGGCGATCCCGTCCGTGCGCCAGCCCTCCGGCAGGTCGAGCGCGATCTCGGTCGCCATGCCGGAATCACCCGGGTTGCGCCAGTAGGTGTGCCAGTCCCGCGCCATGGCGAGATCGAGCCCGATCCGGAACGTCTTGCCCGGCGCGATCGCGGCGACATCGGCCAGAAGCTCGGCGCGCACGCGCTCGGTCTCAGCCACGCCGCCGGAGGTGGCGGAGGCAGGACCCTGGACGCTGACGAGAAGCGCTGCGCCGAAGACGAGACGGCGCAGGGTATGGGACGACATCCACGGTCTCCCGTTGTCGCGGCGCGACGAGAGTTCGCTTCGCAGCGCAGCAAGGGCAAGTCAGCAGCGCGTGAGCCAGATGGCCGCGCCCCGCTTGTCGCGGCAGGGGTGGGCACCCTATAACTCCCGGCGGCGCGGGTATGATGTAATGGTAGCCTGTCAGCTTCCCAAGCTGAATGCGCGGGTTCGATTCCCGCTACCCGCTCCAGCCGCTCAGCCGATCCGCCGACCCTGCCCCTGCCAATGGGGCGCGCGCAGCAGCGTCTTGAGCACCTTGCCGACCGCGCTGAGCGGCAGCGGATCATTGCGGAACTCGACGCTCTTCGGGCACTTGTAGCGCGCGATGAGCCCCGCGCAGTGTGCGATCAGCGCGGCCGCGTCGGCGGCCGCGCCGTCGCGCAGCCGCACCACCGCGTGCACCCGCTCGCCCCAGCGCGCGTCGGGCACGCCGATCACGGCGCACTCCGCGACCGCCGGGTGGCGGCTCAGCGCGCTCTCCACCTCCGCGGTGAACACGTTCTCGCCGCCGGTGACGACCATGTCCTTCAGCCGATCGACGATGAAGACGAACCCGTCCTGGTCGAGACAGCCGAGATCGCCCGTGTGCAGCCAGCCGCCCGCGAGCGCCGCAGCGGTCTCGTCGGGGCGATTCCAGTAGCCCAGCATGACATGGTCGCCGCGCACGCAGATCTCGCCGACTTCTCCAGCCGGCAAGGGCCGTCCGCGCGGATCGAGGATCGCGACCTCGCTCGCCGCGTTGGCGTAGCCTGCGGAGCGCAGCCGGCCGGCGTGCGGCCCGGCGAGCACGTGGTTGCGCGGTGGCAGCAGTGTGAAGCCGCTCGCGGACTCGGTCTGGCCATAGCCCTGCATGAGCCCGACATGGGGAAGCCGTGCGATCGCGGTCTCGACGACGGACTCGGGGATCGGCGAGGCGCCGTAGGTGAGGGCGGTCAGGCTGGAGAGGTCGAACGACCCGAAATCCGGGTGCTCGAGCACCATGCGCAGCATGGTCGGCGCCATGCCGACGCGGGTGACGTGCTCGCGCGCTACCGTCTCCAGGAACGCGAGGGCATCGAACCGGGGCAGGAACAGACACGTGGCGCAGGTCAGCGTGCTCTTGAGCATGCCGACGAAGCCCGCGACGTGGAACAGCGGAAAGGCGAACAGCACCACGTCGCCCTGCTCCTCGCGCTGGGCGTGGGCGAGCGAGAGCGCGCTCACCACCAGGTTGCGGTGCGACAGCATCACGCCCTTGGGCCGGCCGGTGGTTCCGCCGGTGTAGATCAGCGCGGCGAGGTCGTCGCTGCCGCGCGACGATGCCTCACCGGGCTCCGCCAGGCCGAGCCAGGTGTCGTAGGCGAGCGCGCCCGGCGGCGCGGCCTCGCCGATGAACAGTCGGGGAAGGTCCGCGGGCAGGGCGGCGTCGGCCGTCTGGAGCAACGTCTGCCCGGCCTCGTCGAACACCGCGACGCGGGTTCCCGCATCGGCGAACTGCTCCGCGACCTCCGCCCCGGCGAGGCGCAGATTGACCGGCTGCAGGACGCCGCCGGCCCACGCGACCGCAAAGGTGGTCTCGAGAAAGCGGTCGCCGTTGGCGGCGAGCAGAGCGACGCGATCGCCTGGCGCGAGGCCGAGCCGGATCAGCCCGGCCGCAAGGCGGCGCGCACGATGCAGCACCTCGGGCCAGGCATGGTCGCGGCCGTGGTGGCGCGTGCCGCCGCCATGCGGCTGGATCTGCGCCGCGCGGGCGAGGAGTTGGGTCAGACGCATCAGCGCCCTTTCCGGGATGACACCATCGTGCCGAGCATACGCCGGAGGCGGTGTCGTCTCAGAGTCGGGTCCATCGGGAACTTCGTGTTTGGGGCCGTAGGGTGGAGCCGAAGGAGCCCCTGGATGCCACGCCGCAACCCGCCTGCGATCCCGGATGACATTCTGGGCCGGCTGCTGTCCGGGTCCGACCCGCGCGCCGCCCTGGCCGGGGGCGGCCTGTTGGACGGGCTGAAGAAGGCGCTCGCCGAGCGGGCGCTGAGCGCGGAGATGGACCATCACCCGACGTGCGAGGCCGCGCGGGCAACAGCCGGAACGGCTGCGGCGCCAAGACGGTGCTGACCGGCATCGGCAAACTCGACCTGCCGGTGCCGCGCGACCGCGGCTGGCGAGCCTCGACCCGCGGTTGATCGCCGCAGTGTTCCTGCACACCCAGGCCCAGGCCAACGGGCTTCCATCGCGGCTTGCCGCGATGGGCCCCGGCACCGTGCACCTCATCCGCCACGCGCTCGACTTCGTCTCCTACAAGGACCGCCGGGCCGTCGCCGCGGCGCTGAAGGAGGTCTACCGCGCGCGTGACGCGGACGCCGGCCGGGCCGTGCTGGACGCCTTTGCCGACGGCCCTTGGGGACGCAAATACCCGGCGATCGCTGCCGCCTGGCGAAGGCACTGGCCCGAGGTGATCCCGTTCTTCGCCTTCCCCGCCGAGGTGCGCAGGATCATCTACACCACCAACGCCATCGAGGCGCTGCACGCCAAGTTGCGCCGCGCGGTCCGAACCCGCGGCCATTTCCCGCACGACGATGCCGCGCTCAAGCTGCTGTTCCTCGTCTTGAACCGCGCCGCCAAGGAGTGGAGAATGCCCGCCAGGGAATGGCACGCCGCCAGGGCGCAGTTCGCCATCCTCTTCCACGACCGCCTCAACCCATGATCACCGCGGTCCCACACGAAATTCCTGACACTCCCGCCCTTTCCCCCGCCTGTTTCTGTCAGCCGCGCACCAGCATGGACCCTTACCCTGGCGCCCTCCCGCGCGGGGGGACACGTCGCGTTGACGCTGCGCACCCTCTGCCGCTCGGAAGCCCCTCCGCGATCGCCTACGGGGTGCGGGCCGCGCACAGAGCCAGGGGCTCACGCAACGCGACGGTCAACCCAATCGCGGAACCGGTAGTACGATCCGATCATCGGCAGGAACCAAGGGTACCCCGTGTAGAGCGGCCGGGTCGGGAAGCTGCGGCCGTCGAACGCGGTGACGCGGTTGCCGCCCCCGAGGATCTTCCGCCCGACCTGCGCGCCGAGATAGGACAGCATCGCGACGCCCGAGCCGTTGCAGCCCATCGCGTAGTGCAGCCCTGATGGCGTCACACCCATGTGCGGCAGGTAGTCGAAGGTAAAGGCCGTGTTGCCGGTCCAGGCATGGGTGACGCGCACGCCTTTCAGCTGCGGCCAGCGCTCCAGCATCATCGCGTGCAGCGCCGGCGCGGACACCTCCGGCCCGACCTGCGTGAAGCGCGCCCGCCCCCCATAGAGGACGCGCGTGCCATCCGGCGACATGCGGTAGTAGCAGAGCACGCGCCGCGTGTCGGAGAGCGTACGGCCGCGCGGGATCAGGCTGCGCGCGAGCTCCGGATCGAGTGGCTCGGTGGCGATGATGTGCGAGGCGAGCGGGATCACGCGCCGCTTCAGATCCGGGGTGAGGTCGCCGGTGTAGCCGTTGGTGGCGATCATCACCTCGCGCGCGGTGACGGTGCCGCGCGGCGTCTCGACCGACCAACCGGTGCCGGTGCGCGCCACGCGCAGCGCAGGGCAGCGGCCGACCAGCACCGCGCCGTGGCGTTGCGCAGCCGTCATCAGGCCGCGATGGTAGAGGCCCGGATGCAGCTTGCCGCTGCGGTCGATGCGCATGCCGCCGTAGTAGTAGTCCGAGGCGATCTCCTCGCGCTGGCGCGCGCGCGGCACCATCTCGGCCTCGGCCGCCGCTTCGGTGTTCAGGAGATCGAGCTTGGCGGCGAGCCCGTCATAGTGCTTCGGCGTGAACGCGCCAACGAAGCGGCCCGACCGCTCCCAGTGGCAGTCGATGCCCTCGCGCGCGATCACGGCCTCGATGTGCGCGAAGCTCTCGGCCGCATCGCCGATCATCTCGCGCACCACCGGGTCCATCGTGCCGTCGCGGCCCTTGGCGCCCGACATGCCCTTGCCGAGATTGATCCCGCCCGAGACGGCCCCGCCGTTGCGGGTCGAGGCGCCGTAGCCGAAATCCTCGGCCTCCAGCACGACCGGGCTCGCGCCGCCGCGGCCGAGCTCGATCGCGCAGTTCAGCCCGGTCAGCCCGCCGCCGACGATCACAACGTCGGCCCTTGCCGGCAGCTCGGCCTCGGGGTTCTCGCCGATCGGGATGTGCTCCCACCAGAAGGGGCGCGCCTTGAACTCGGGATGGAACAGCGAGCGGTCCATGGATCGTTTCCTAGCGCGTGGTGGACCCCGGCAGCGCGCCGCGGCCGAAGATCGTCGCGAGACCGAGACAGACGCAGGCCAGCAGGATCTGCAGCACCGACACTGCGGCGATGGTCGGATCGATCTCGAGCACGATGTTGTCGAACATCTTCTTCGGCAGCGTCATCGAGGCGCCAGAGAGGAACATCGCGATCACCAGCTCGTCGAACGAGGTGACGAAGGCGAGGAACCCGGCCGAGACGAGGCTCGGGCGAAGCTGCGGCAGGGTGATGCGCCAGACCGCGACCGGCCAGGACGCGCCGAGCCCCATCGCCGCCTGCTCTTGCGCCTCATCGAAGGTGCGCAGGCCCGCCGAGACCAGGATCACCACGAACGGCAGTGCCAGGATCGTGTGCGCGATCGCGATCCCGTACCACGCACCGATCAGGCGGAGCTGCGCGAACAGGCTGTAGACCGCGATCGAGATGATGATGGTCGGCACGATGATCGGCGCCGCGACCAGCCGGTCGGCGATGCGCATGCCGCGAAGGCGCGAGCGCACCAGAGCGAAGGACAGTGGCACGCCAAGCCCCATCGAGAGCGCGGTGCACAGGAACGCGACCTTGAAGCTGCGGATGGTCGACTCGATCCAGGTCGGGTCGTCGAGATAGCGCTGGTACCACTGCCAGGAGAAACCAGGCGGTGGGAACTGGAGATAGGGTGCGGATGACACCGAGATCGGAAACACCACCAACAGCGGCAGCATCAGGAACGCGAAGACCGCACCCGCGAAAACGGTCAGCGCAATCCTGCCGCCGGAGCGCTGACGCCTAGCGCGCGGCATGGGCCTGTCCTCCCGTCAGCCGACCGAGGGCGGCGTAGATCACCAGTGTGGCCGCCAGCAGCACGGTCGCGAGCGCAGCCGCAAAGGGCCAGTCGAGGAACTCGCGAACCTGCTGCTCGATCAGCATCGCGATCATGATCACGCGCCCGCCGCCGAGCAGGGCGGGGGTGATGAAGAAGCCGAGCGAGATCACGAACACCAGCGCGCAGCCGGCGAATACCCCGGGCAGCGACAGCGGCAGGGTGACGCGCAGGAACGCGCGCCAGGCCGGCGCGCCGAGCCCCTGTGCCGCACGCTTCAGATCGGGATCGATGCGCAACAGCGCGGCATAGATCGGGAACACCATGTAGGGCAGCAGCACATGCACCATGCCGATCAGCACGCCGGTCAGGTTGTGCAGCAGCGGCAGCGGCGCCTCGATCAGGCCCCAGTCGCGCAGCATCCGGTTGATCACGCCGCTGCGGCCGAGCAGCACCATCCAGGCATAGGTGCGCACCAGCACGCTGGTCCAGAACGGCAGCAGCAGGAAGAACATGCCGAGGATGAAGCCCGTTCGGCCGGCTTGCACCAGCCAGAGCGACACCGGATAGGCGAGTGCCAGACAGATCACCGTCACGAACAGGGCGATCTCCATGCTGTCCCACAGCACGGCGACGTAGAGACTGTCGAGCGCCGCCTTCTCGAACTGGGCGAGCGTGCCGTCGGCGACCGACATCGACAGCAGGCGGAGCAGCGGCCAGACAAACAGCACGCCCAGGACCAGCAGGGCCGGCGCGGCGAGCAGCAGCAGTGTCCGCTCGCGCGCCCGTTCGGGATCCGGGCGCGGGCGCGTCGGTCGCAGAATCACCTCAGCCGCCGACGACATGCACGTCCTCCGGCGCGAAGCCGAGCGGGACGGTCTGGCCCTCGGCCGCCGGCAATGGCTCGGAGGGGCGGAGCGGCAGCCGCGCGAGCAGTTCGAGCCCGCTCTCGAGCCGCAGGCGCAGCTTGACCGAGAGGCCGAGGAACACGGTCTCGACGATGCGTCCGCTCGCGCGGTTCGCCAGGCCCGCCGCCGCCGCACCGACGCGCAGCGCCTCGGGACGCAGCAGCAGCGTCGCCGTCGCGCCGTTCGCGCCGACCGGCCCGTCGAGCGCGATCCGGCCCAGCCCCGCGACCTCGGTCATGCCATCGGCCGCGGCGCGTCCCTCCAGCAGGTTCGATTCGCCAACGAAATCGGCGACGAAGCGCGTGGCCGGCCGCGCATAGACCTCGCCCGGCGTGCCGACCTGCTCGATCAGCCCGGCGTTCATCACCGCGACCCGGTCCGAGAGGATCAGCGCCTCCTCCTGGTCGTGGGTGATGAACAGCGTCGTCAACTTCAGTCGCCGTTGCAGCCGCCGCACCTCGAGCTGCATCGACTCGCGCAGCTTGCGGTCGAGCGCACCGAACGGCTCGTCGAGCAGCAGCAGGCGGGGGTTGAACACGATCGCGCGGGCCAGCGCCACGCGCTGCTGCTGCCCGCCCGAGAGCTGACGCGGCAGCCGCGCCTCGTAGCCGGAGAGCTCGACCAGCGCGAGCGCCTCGGCGACGCGCCGGTCGCGCTCGGGCTTCGCCAGCCGCCGCATCTCCAACGGAAACGCGACATTCTGTGCCACCGTCAGGTGGGGGAAGAGCGCGTAGTTCTGGAACACCATGCCGACATCGCGCTGGCGCGGTGGCGCCAGCGTGACGTCCTCGGCACCGAGGTGGACGGTGCCCTCGTCGGGGATCTCGAACCCGGCCACGACCTTCAGCAGCGTCGTCTTGCCCGAGCCCGAGGGGCCGAGGATGGTGAGCAGCTCCCCCTCGGCCACCGTCAGGTCCACTCCGGCGAGCGCGGTCACCGCACCGAACCGCCGCACCACGCCGCGCACCGTCAGGTCCACGGCGCAGCCTCCAGGTGCTCAGGTGCGGCAGGCATCATCCGCGCCGGAGCATCCAGCGGTTCCACGCCTCCTGCGCACGCTGGCCGTGCTCGGTCCACCAGTCCACGTCGAGCCAGAACTGCTTCTCGAGATTCGCCGCGGTGGTCGGCAGGTGCGGGCGCACGCTCTCCTCGACATAGTTCGGCGTGTCCGGATGCAGACCCGGATAGGCGAGCTCGGTGGCGTAGACCGCCTGGAGCTTCGGATCGGTCATCACCTGGAGAAAATGATTGCCCCAGACGGCGTTGCGCGCGCCGCGCGGGATGCCGAACGCATTCTGCTTGGCGCTGCCGCCCTGCCACTCGACTGCGACCGGCGCACCGCGCCGCGCGACGTCGTAGAAGCGGCCGTTCCAGCCCGAGGCCAGCACCACCTCACGATCGACCAGCAGCTGCGCGGGCTGCGCGCCGGTGGTCCACCACACCGTCACATGCGGACGGATCTCGTCGAGCTTGGCGAAGGCACGCTCAAGGTCGATCGGGTAGAGCTTGTCCGGCGCGACACCATCGGCGAGCAGCGCGAACTCCAGGTTGTCGACCGGATGGTTGCGCAGGGAACGCGGACCGGGGAAGCGGCGCACGTCCCAGAACTCGGCCCAGCCCTTCGGGTGCGCGTTGTTCGGGAATACGTCCGTCCGGTAGGCCATCACCGTCGAGTAGACAGACGAGGGGAAGGTGTGCGTGAAGCTGCGGACCGCCTCGGGGTAGCGCGAGAGATCGATGATCGAGAAATCGAGCTTCTCGAGCAGGTTCATCCGCTGGGCGCGCACGAAGTCCTGGCCACCGAGCTCCGTCACTGTCCACTCGACATTGCCGCTCTCCACCATCGCGCGCAGCTTGCCGAAATCGACCGGCGAGGTGTCGACGACGCGGATGCCGTGTCGCTTCTCGAACTCGGCGAAGTAGGTACGGCGGAACAGATTCGTCATCGCGCCGCCCGAGATGTTGACGACGATGCGATCGGGCTTGGCCTGCGCAAGCGCGGGCATCGGCAGCGCGGCGGCCAGGCTTGCGCCGAGCACGCCGCGCCGGGTCATGCGGATGGTCATGGCAGTCTCCCTCTCCCGTGGTTGTGGTGTGGGTCGTTGCGGACAGGATGGGCATCATGGGGTCTCCCGATGGTACAGGAACCCGCCCTCGAGCGCGTCCCCGCCGCCGGCAATGCCCAGGCGCTGGAGGCGGTAGAGATGCTTGGTGAAGGCGATCGCCTCGGCGCGGCCGAGATCCTGCGCGCGGTACGACGCCTCCATCTCCACGCGCACGGCGACAGGAGGGTGGCGGCAGATCTTGGCCGCGACCGCGCGTGCCTCGTTCATCAGCCGCTCGGGCGGGACGACACGGTTGACGAGGAACGCACGCTCGGCCTCCGCGGCGTCGATCGGCTCGCCGGTCAGCAGCATCCACATCGCCGCGGTGTGCGGCATCACGCGGAGCAGCCGCGTTGAGCCGCCGGCCCCGCCCATGCCGTACGCGATCTCGGGGAAGCCGAACCGCGCCGTGCTCGCGGCGATGCGGATGTCGGTCAGCGTCAGCAGGTAGATCAGCCCCATGCCGACGCACCAGCCGTTCACCGCGCCGATGATCGGCTTGTAGCGCTCGATCGCCAGCACGTCGCGCGACCAGGAGAAGTCGTGCGGGACCTCGCCTTCGCCGCCGTGCGGCCAGAGATGATCGGCAAGCGCCTGTTCGGAAGTGGTATCGCGCCTGGTCGTCTTGATGTCGTCGCCGGCGCAGAAGGCGCGGTCGCCGGCGCCGGTGAGGATGCCGCAGCGGATGCGCCCGTCGCGCAGGAACTCGGTCAGCGCCGCGTGCAGCTCCTTGTGCATCGCCGGCGTGGTCGGGTTGACCGCGCCGTTCTCGATCGTGAACACAGCGACCTCGCCCTCGGTCTCGTAGTGGAGCGGCATCGTTGCTATCCCTCCACGAGTGCGACCCGGTCGATCGCGCCCTCGCGCAGGTCCGCACGCTCGGCGAGCAGCACGTGCTTGGCGACCTTCTGCGAGGGGGTCTTCGGCAGGGCGTCGCGGTACTCGAGGAAACGCGGCACCTTGAAGCGCGCGAGGTCGCGCGCGCAGTGGGCGAACACCTGTGCGGGCGGCAGATCAGCCGGCGTCAGGCCCGGCTGCAGCACCAGGCACGCCTTCACCTCCTGGCCGCGATCGGCGTCGGCAACAGGGATGACGGCGGCCTCCGCGACCGCGTCGAGCTGCAACAGCACGGCCTCGACTTCGCGCGCGGCGATGTTCTCGCCCGAGCGGCGGATCATGTCCTTCAGCCGGCCAACGATATAGTGGAACCCGCGCGCGTCGCGGCGGAACAGGTCGCCGGTGCGGAACCAGCCGTCCCCACGGAAGGCATCCGCGGTCGCCTCGGGCTTGTTCCAGTAGCCCTTGAGGATGCCGGGCCCGCGGATCCAGAGCTCACCGACCTCGTCCGGGCCGAGCGCGCGGCCGGTCTCGTCGCGGATCGAGGCCTCGCGGAACGCTGCCGGCAGGCCGCAACTGCCGCTGCCGATCATCTCGGTCGCCTCGAGCGGCATGGTGAGGCCCGAGCCGATTTCGGTCATGCCGAAGCTCTCGCGCGCGATGCAGCCGAAGCGCCGCTCCAGCGCCGCGTGCATGTCCGGGCGCAGCCCATAGATCGAGACGCGCTTCAGCGGGTTGGCCGCGTCATCCGGCCGCTCGGGCAGCTTCAGCACTGGCTGGGGAAAGATGCAGTACTCCACGCCCTCGCGCCGCACGCGGTCGAGCAAGCGGCTCGCCGAGGCGCGCGGCGCCACCACCAGCCGGCCACCGAGATGCATCGCCATCAGCAGCAGCCATTGCGGGTCCATGTAGTAGAAGGGCTGGGCGGCGAGCAGCACGCGCACATCGCCCCCGCGCGCCGCCGCGACCCGGCCGAGCGTCAGCCAGTAGCGATGCGTCAGCATGCAGCCCTTCGGGAAACCGGTGGTGCCCGAGGTGTATTGCAGGTTCACCACGTCCTCGATTCCGGGCGCCTCCGTCTGGTCCGAAATCGGATCGGCCTCAAGCAGCTGTTCCCAGGCGTGCATCCCCGCGGGCGGGCGGCCGACCACGTGGATCGAGCCGTGATCCAGCAGGGGGCGTTCCTCCAGGAGATCGAGCAGCACCGGCAGCGCCTCCTCGTGCACGACAAGATGCGACGCGCTTCCGTCGCTCAGCACGTAGTCGAGCTCGCGCGCGGTGTAGCCGGTGTTGATCGGGATCATGATCGCGCCGAGGCGGGCGAGCGCCAGCCACGTGACGGGAAAGGCGGGGATGTTCGGCAGCATCACGCCGACGCGCTCGCCGCGCGTCACCCCGCGCGCGGCCAAGCCCGCAGCAACCCGCCGCGTTGCCGCGGCGACCCCTGCATAGCTGAGCTCGCGCAGCGCGGTCTCTTCCGGAACCTCGATGAAGCGCCAGACGAGGGCTGCACCATGCGTCGCCGCGGCCTGGTCGACGAAGGCGCCAAGCGAGGGTGCGAACGGCGCGGCCTCGATCCGCGCGCGCATCGCGGCATGGGCGGCGAGCATCTGGTCCATGCGCGTCAACCCCGCGCACATGATCGGCGCGCCGGCACGGTGCGGTCGTCCTCCCTTGCCATCGGCGGCAGGCTCGCCATAAATGATACTGATGTCAATGTCAGTATTGTCCGCGTCGACAGTGGCGGAAGCCGCAGGGCGCGGATCGTTCGTCTATCGCGACCAGCTGGCCGCGCGCCTCGCCGCGGTCGCGCGTGAGCCCAAGACCGTGCGTACCCGGCTCAGGCTGATGGCCGCGATCGCCACGCTGCTCGAGGAGGGCGGGTTCCACGATCTGCGCGTGGCCGACTGCGCGGCGCGCGCCGAGCTCGCCCATGGCACATTCTATCGCTACTGGCCGGACCGCAGCGCGGCCGCGCAGGACGTGCTCGGCGACTTCATGGCGACCGTACGTTCGCGTCGTCCGGTCGGCGCCGCCGGGACGGGCCTCTATCCGCGCATCGTCGCCGCCAACCGCTACTACGTGCGCGTCTATCGTGCCAATGCCGGGCTGATGCGCTGCCTGATGCAGCTCGGCAATGTCGAGCCCGCATTCGCGCGCATCGGCCAGGAGGCGAATGTCGCACTCGCGTCGCGGGTGGTGCGGGCCTGGGAGCGCGCCGACCCTGCTGCCCTCGACCTGCCCGACCACGAAAAGACCGCGCGTGCGCTTGCGTGCATCGCCATGGTCGAGGGGGTGTTGCGCGACCTCTATGTGCGTCCGGCGCTGCCGCCGCTCGCCGCGATGGACGAGGACGAGGTGGCCGACATGCTCTCGGCCTCGTGGTTCCGCATCCTGTTCGGGCATGATCCACCGGGTTCGCCCGCGCCGGGGCGGTGACTGCGCGCGGCCCGAGGCAATCCGCCGCGCGCAGGAGGGCGACGGGCTGCACCGCGTCGCGCAGGCGACCCGACCCTGCCGCCGACCCGCCGATGCCCACCCAGGCAGCGACGTCCGATCCCGGGCGGCGTGCTCAGCGCTTCAGCGCCCAGATCAGGATGCCGGCGGCGACCGAGACGTTCAGGCTCTCGATCCGCCCAGACCCGCGCAGCGTGACGCGCGCCTCGCAGGCCGCGAGCGTCTCCGGCGAGAGGCCCCGCTCCTCGTTGCCGAGTACGAGCGCGACGGGACGGTCGCGCGGGAGCGACGCCGGGTCTGCGCCCCCCTCGGCCACCGCGCCGACGGCCAGGAAGCCCGGGCGGATCGCCTCGAGCGCCGGCACCAGCGGCGCGGCGCGGTAGAGCGTCAGGTGTTCGAGCCCGCCCTCGGCCACGCGATGCGCCGAGTCGGACGGGCCCGCCTGCTTCGCATGTCCCGACAGCACGATCCGGTCGAGCCCGAAGAACGCGGCCGTGCGCGCGATCGCGCCGAGATTGTGCGTGTTGGCAATGCCGTCCAGCGCGAGCAGCAGCGGGAGGCGCTCGCGCGCGGCGAGCACCGCGGCCGGATCGAAGGCCGGGATCGCCTTCGGCCGCGCGACCGCGACGATGCCGCCGTGCTGGACGGTGCCGGCGACCCGGTCGAGTTCGGCGCGCGGCAGCATCCGGTAGGGCCGGCGGGCGGCGGCCAGCACCTTGCAGAACGGCCCGGCCGCCTCGCGCAGCGCCTCCTCGTAGAACAGCCGCTCGACCCGCTGCGGCGCGCGCGCGAACAGCGCCGAGACCGCGGCCAGCCCAGCGACGCGCACGAGGTCGGCTGCCTCCTCGCGCGGCGCGCGCTCAGGGGCGCGGGCGGGCGGGCGCGGCGGGCGGGGCGGTCCGCGGCGATCGCGCGGCGGTGGGTCTCGGCGCATGGCGGCTGCGTGCCATCGTGCGAAGGCGGCGGCAAGGGTCCGGATGGACGCCTCCGGGTGGCCGGCCTAGCGTGACCGGGTGACCGAGACCGCCCTGTCCCTCCCGACCCGGCCGCCGCGCCTGCCCGGCACGCGCGCTGTCCGCCCGCGCGCCGCCGCGAGCCTGGTGCTGCTGCGCGAGACCAGCGACGGCCCGGCCGTGCTGATGGGGGTGCGCAGCGGCGCGCACCGCTTCATGCCCAACCGCTTGGTGTTTCCGGGCGGGCGGGTCGATCCGGCCGACCACCGGGTCGCCTTCGCCGCCCCGCCGCCATCGACGCTTGCTGCCTCGTTCGGCGCGCTCGCCACCGCGCTCGCCGCCGCCGCGATCCGCGAGACCTTCGAGGAGACCGGGCTCCGTCTCGCCGCGCCCGCCCCGCGCGGGGCGCGCCTGCCGCGCGGCGGCTGGTCGCATTTCGTCGCGGGCGGCTGGCTGCCGGCGGCGGACGCGTTGGTGCCGCTGTGCCGGCTGGTCACGCCGAGCTTCAGCCCGATCCGCTTCGATGCACGGTTTCTGCTCGCCCCGGCCGAGCGGCTCTCGGGCGAGCTCCGCGGCAACGGCGAGCTGGAGTTCCTGCGCTGGATCCCGCTCGCCGAGGCCGAGGTGCTCGACCTCGCCCTGCCGCAGCGCGTGGTGCTGCGCGAGGTGGCGGACTGGCTGGCGGCGGATGCGGCCGCGCGCGCCGCACGCCGCGCGCCGCTCTGGCGCGAGACCGGACCGCATCTCGTCCGCGTGCCGCCGCTATAGCGCGATCGCCGGGTCTGCCAGCCGGTTCTCGGCCCTGAGCTTGAGCAGATGCGCGCGCACCGTCTTGGCCGCGGCCGGGCGCAGCGCCTCGGCCAGCCCTGGGTAGAGCGCCGCGACGATCGCCTCGACCGACGCCGCGCCGGCGGCCAGCGCCTCGAGAATCCCCGCCTCGCGCTCCTCGCGGTGGCGCAGCAGCGCGGCGACGTAGGGGCGAGGATCGGTGATCGGCGGGCCGTGGCCGGACAGGAAGGTCTGCTCGGGCCGCTCCAGCATGCGGCGCAGATGGATCATGTAGGCCGCCATGTCGCCGTCCGGCGGGGCGACCATGCTGGTTGACCAGGGCATGACGTGGTCGCCGCTGAACAGCACGCCCTCGCCCTCGAACGCGTAGCAGAGATGGTCCGAGGCGTGGCCCGGGGTGTGCAGGACCGCGAGCCGCCAGCCCTCGCCCGCGACCGTGTCGCCCTCGGTCAGGATCTCGTCCGGCAGGAACGGCGGATGGCCGGAGGTGATGCCGACCGTGCGCTCGGCCTGCGGGTGGCCCCAGCCGAGCACCGGGGCCCCGGTGGCGGCGGCGAGCGGGGCCGCACCGGGCGCGTGGTCCTGGTGGCTGTGGGTGACCAGGATATGCGTCACGGTCTCGCCCCTCAGCGCGTCGAGCAGGCCGCGGCGATGGGCCGGATCATCCGGCCCGGGGTCGATCACGGCGACCCGCCCGGCGCCGAGGATCCAGGTATTCGTGCCGTGATAGGTGAAGGGTCCGGGGTTGCGCACGACCACGCGGCGGACGCGCGGGTGCACCGTCTGCACCGCACCATAGGCCGGCGCCGGTTCAGTGATGAAGGCGATCGTCTCCATGGCAACCGAGAATGCCCCGGATCGCGCCGTTGCACAGCGTCCTTGTTGTGACAGGGCTCACATCGCCCGGGTGCCCCGCGGATCGATGGTGTCTCCATTCCGGCGATTGCATGGCTCTGCCGGGACGAAGAAACCAATCTGCAACCCACGGCGCAGAAGCTCTGCCGACGCGATGGAACCCCGGACATGGTACGCCTGATCCCACCTCTCCTGTTCGCCCTGATCACCCTCGGTGCGCTCGCCGCCGCACTCGACGAGGGCGTGCGACGCGATGCGCCGGGGTCCGCCTTCGTCGAGGTGCTGGTGCGCGCCCCGTCGGGCGAGGCGCACTAGGCGGCCTTACGCCTCGTCGGCCACCCGGGCCGCGGTGCCGCCCATGCTGATCATCGCCAGGAACTCGCGCCGCGTGGTCGGGTCGTCGCGGAACGCGCCGAGCATGCGGCTCGTCACCATCGACACGCCCGGCTTGTGGATGCCGCGTGTGGTCATGCACTGGTGGGCTGCCTCGATCACCACCGCGACCCCCTTCGGCTGAAGCACCTCGTTGATCGTGTTGGCGATCTGTGCGGTCAGCTTCTCCTGGATCTGCAGCCGCTTGGCATAGGCATCGACCACACGGGCAAGCTTGCTGATGCCGACCACGCGCTTGTGCGGCAAATAGGCGACATGCGCGCGGCCGATGATCGGCACCATGTGGTGTTCGCAGTAGCTCTCGAGCCGGATGTCGCGCAGCAGCACCATCTCGTCGTAGCCGTCGGTCTCCTCGAAGGTGCGGGCGAGCAACTCGTCGGGGTCGATCTCGTAGCCGCAAAAGAACTGGCTGTAGGAGCGCACCACCCGCGCCGGCGTATCGACCAGCCCCTCGCGGTCGGGGTCGTCGCCGGCCCAGCGCAGCAGCGTGCGCACGGCGGCCTCGGCCGCCTCGCGGGTCGGCCGCCGCTCGGTCAGCTGCGGCGGCGAGAGCGGGGTCGGGGTCTTGACGTTCACGGAACGGGTTCCTTTCGGACAGCGGGGTGGCGGGATGACCGTTCTTGTCGTTCTCCGGCCCGGTGCCCTGAACGGGGGCCCAAGCTGTTCGTCCTCAACAGCGCGATAGAGTGGCGCCGCGTCCGGGCAAGTCAATCACGGCCTCACGCGGGCGTGAGGCTCACTGCGCCGCGCAGACATCCGAGCCGTCGCGTGCGGCGAGCAGGTCCTCGGCGGCCTGCAGCAGCGAGAGCCGACCGGCGAACGAGAGGCCGCGCGGGTCGACGTGATCGAGATCCGGAACGAGATGCAGACGAGCGCGTGGCAGCGCCTGCGCGAGCCGCACGCTCTCGGTCCAGGGAATCACCGGGTCGCGCGCGCCGTGCACCAGGATCGCGCAGACAGGGAGCCGGCCGAGCGGGGCATCGGCGAGACTGAGGCGGCCGAGCGCGCCGCGCAGCGGGTCAGGCAGGGCGGCGATGCGGCGCGGCACCGCGTCCGGGTCGCGCTCGTCGGCGAGGGCGAGCACCGCGCGCGCCCCGACGCCGATCTCGCGCGCCGGCGGCGCAGGGCGCCCGGCGAGCCTCGCCTCGGCGACCTCGCGCAGCCAAGCGACGTCACGAGGCTCGGGCAGGGCGGCGGCGTTGGCGAGCACGAACAGCCAGAGCGCCTCGGGTCGCGGCCGCCCGAAGCGCCAGGCAGTCTCGCCGGGCGCGCGGTGGGCCCCGGCGACCAGGAAGGTCAGCATCGCGTCGGTGTCGTGATAGGCACCGAGCGTGGCGATGAAGTCCAGCCGTGGTGCGACCTCGGGCCGCAGCGCAGCGAGGAAGGCCGGCCCGGCGGCGTACGAGATCGCCGCGATCCCGGCCGGACCGGGCGCCTCGGGCAGCGCCCGCACCGCGGCCGCGACCGCCTCGGCATCCGATGCATCGGCCGAGAGACCGCGCGCCGCCGGCAGGTCCGGCACGACCACCAGGAAGCCAACGCGCGCGAGACTCTCGGCGAAGGGCACGAGGCGGGCATCGCGCCGCCCGGCCTCGGACAGTCCCGGCACCAGAACAATCCGCGCGCGGGCCGGTATGCCCGGGCGGTAGAGATCGGCCTCGGTGCCGGGCACGGCGAAGGCCTCACGCGTCGGGGCCGGCGTGGCCTGCTTGAGCGCCGAGGGGCCGGGCCCGGCCTCGATATCGGCCAGCAGCCGCGCGGGCTCGTGCACGCACGCGGCGAGCAGCGTCAGCGCGAGAACGGCACGACGCATTCGAGGTGTCCCGACCAGAGGAACTGATCGATCGGCGTCGCGCGGGCCGGCCGCCAGCCGCC
This sequence comes from Elioraea sp., assembly GCF_051860475.1. NCBI lineage: Bacteria > Pseudomonadati > Pseudomonadota > Alphaproteobacteria > Acetobacterales > Elioraeaceae > Elioraea > Elioraea sp. Next base: position 48,682 of record NZ_JBHYDW010000013.1, read on the forward strand.
GGCGGCGAGGACGCGGGCGTCGCGCGCCAGCGCCGCCGGGTTGCACGAGACGTAGACGATCCGACGCATTGGCGCCTGCGCCAGCGCTTCGCATTGCGCGCGCGCGCCGTCGCGCGGCGGGTCAAGCACCAGCGCATCGATCCCCTTGAGCTCCGCCACCAGCAGCGGCCGCGCGGCGAGGTCGCGCGTCTCAACGGCGATGCGGCCGCCGAGCCCGGCGGCAGTCGCGGCGCGGCGCAGCGCCTCGCCCGCCGCCGCGTCGCCCTCGACCGCGCGCAGGCGGAAGCGCCGCGCGAGTCTGAACGTCAGCGTGCCGATGCCGGCGTAGAGATCGACGGCCGCCGCACCCTCCGGCAGGTCCGCCAGGGCATCGAGCACGGCCGCCGCGATCGCCGCCTCGCCGGCGCGGGTCGCCTGGAGGAACGCGCCAGGCGGCGCCTCGACCGCCACCTGCGCGAAGCGGATGGTCGGCGTGCGGCGCACCACCACCGGCACCGGTGCCTCGTCGCGCGTCGCCCAGCAGAGACGGGCGAGATCGGCCGTGTCGGCGAATGCGGCGAGGCGCTCGCGCTCGTCGAGATCGGGCGCGCGCGCGCCGCGCAGCACCAGATCGGCGCCAGTGTCGAGCTGGTTCACCTGCGCCTCGGCCTCCGGGCGGAGGCAGGCGAGGCTGCGGGCGAGCGCGCGCAGACGCTCGGCGAGCGCCAGGATCGCTGGATCGAGCACGCTGCATCCCGGCGCATCGACCACGCGGCGGCTTGCGCGTTCGTGGAACCCGATCGCGCCGGCGCGGAGCGCGAGATCGGCGCGCCGCCGCGTCGCCGGCGTGGTCGTCACGAGCGCGTCGATCGGCGTGTCCGGGAAGCCGGCGCGGCGCAGCGCCTCGGCGAGCAGGTCGGTCTTCCAGCGCCGGTAGGCGGGCTCGGCGAGATGCTGCACCGTGCACCCGCCGCAGGGGCCGAAATGCCGACAGGGCGGGGAGACGCGGTCGGGCGAGTCGGAGTGCCGCGCGAGCAGCCGCGCCGCCATGCCCTCGCCGCGGCGCGCCCCGGGCGCGATGCGCACCCGCTCGCCCGGCAGCGCGAAGGGGATGTAGGCCCGGCGGCCGTCGGGGAACGTCGCGACGCCGTCGCCGCCCGCGCCAAGGCGGGCGACAACGACGTCGATCGGTGTCAGCGTCGGGCGGGCCATTGTCTGTCACCCAGGCCCTTTCCTGCACGCCGGAGTGGGAGCCCGATGGCGCTCCAGGGTCCCTCTTCCCACGCCCGTGGGAGAGGCTCAGGATGAGCGCACCGGCTCACCCGCCCGCGGCGAAGGCGGCGATCCCCGTCTGTGCCCGACCGAGGATCAGCGCGTGCACGTCGTGCGTGCCCTCGTAGGTGTTCACCGTCTCGAGGTTCATCACGTGACGGATCACGTGGTACTCATCGACGATCCCGTTACCGCCGTGCATGTCGCGGCTCATGCGCGCGATGTCGAGCGCCTTACCGCAGTTGTTGCGCTTGAGCAGTGAGATCATCTCCGGCGCGACCTTGCCCTCGTCCCACAGCCGCCCGAGCCGCAGCACCGCCTGAAGCCCCAGCGTGATCTCGGTCTGCATGTCGGCGAGCTTCTTCTGGATCAGCTGCGTCGCCGCCAGGGGCTTGCCGAACATCTTGCGTTCCAGCGTGTAGGACCGCGCCGCGTGCCAGCAGAACTCCGCGGCACCCATCACGCCCCAGGCAATGCCGTAGCGCGCGTTGTTGAGGCACGAGAACGGGCCCTTCAGCCCCTTCACACCAGGCAGCACCGCGTCCTCGCCCACCTCGACATCCTGCATCATGATCATGCCGGTGATCGAGGCGCGCAGGCTGAACTTGCCCTCGATCTTCGGCGCGGTCAGCCCCTTCATCCCCTTCTCGAGGATGAAGCCGCGGATCTCGCCGGCGTCGTCCTTGGCCCAGACCACGAACACGTCTGCGATCGGCGAGTTCGAGATCCAGGTCTTGGAGCCGTTGAGCACGTAGCCGTTCGCGGTCTTCTTCGCGCGGGTGCGCATGCTCCCTGGGTCGGACCCGGCGTCGGGTTCGGTCAGGCCGAAGCAGCCGACCCACTCGCCGGTGCGCAGCTTGGGCAGATACCTGTCCTTCTGGGCGTCCGAGCCGAACGCCGAGATCGGGTACATCACCAGCGAGGACTGCACCGAAAAGGCGCTGCGGTAGCCGCTGTCGACGCGCTCGATCTCGCGGCTGATCAGCCCGTAGGCGACGTAGGAGATGCCGGCGCAGCCGTGGCTGTCCAGCGTCGCGCCGAGGAAGCCCATGCTGCCGAACTCGTTCATGATCGCGCGGTCGAAGCGCTCATGGCGGTTCGCCTCGAGCACGCGCGTCATCAGCTTCTCCTGCGCGTAGTCGCGCGCGGAGTCGCGGATCATCCGTTCGTCCTCGGTGAGCTGCTCCTCCAGCAGCAGCGGATCCTCCCAGTTGAACTTGGCGAGGGTGCGCTTCTTGGCGACAGGCGTGATGACGTTCATGGCGGGACCTCCCCGTGGCTTCGGGGTCAGTATAGCCCGAAGGACAGGAAGGAAAGGCGGGAGGACGACGGTCGTCCCCCCGCGCCCCCCTCCGCCACCGGGCCCAGGGGGCTAGTCCTCGACATCGCGCAGGACGATCGCGTCGCCCACGGCGACCCGGCCCCCTGCCTCGACGCGCCCGTAAACGCCGAGATCGACGTGCCCGAACGCATCGCGCAGCGCAGCGACCGGGTCGCAGTCGCGCTCGGCCGTTACCGGATTCACCTGGGTCGCGGCACAGCGCGGAATCCGCTTCGTCACGGTCAGGGTCGCGCCGCCGAGCTCGATCCGCCGGCCCACCCAGTCGAACTCCGTCCAGGCCGGCACGCCCGAGAAATACACGTTCGCCCGGAACCGCAGCGGATCGAGGCTACGGCCCATCGCCCGCTCCAAATCCGCGAGCGAGGCCAGGTTGATCAGGCTCACCACCTTGTTGCGGTGATCCGAGAAGCTGTGCCCGTCGGCGACCACGAAGCGCGGCGTTCCGCGCGCCTCGGCGCCGAGGAATGCGGCCAGGGCCGCCGCGATCGCCGCGCGGCCCCGATCGGTCGTGGTGTCGCCGGCGAAGGGCGGCGCGCCGGGGGCGTGGACCAGCAGCACGCCCTTGCGCTCGTCCCACGAGGCATGCAGCGCCGCAATCGGCGCGTTCACCATCAGGCAGGCGAAGTGGCGCTTCTGGAGCCATTCGGGCGCGGCCTCGTCGAACGGCGCATCCCCGTGCGCGAGCGCAAACCTGCGGTCCCCGGGCACGGTCTCGCCGGGATCGAGATGGGTCTCGGCCAGCGCCTCGGCCGTCAGCCCCTTCACTGGATAGCGATAGATATGCTCGACGCGCACGCGCCCCTCCCGAGATGGCCTTGAGCCCGATCAAGGCACGACCCATGTCCGGTGGGCAACGGTTGTCCGGGTCGCCTGCGGGGACCGGGGCGGCTGGTCGCCTCAGAGAGGGACAGGCTGATGGACATCGAGAAGTTCACCGAGCGCGCCCGAGGATTCATCCAGGCCGCGCAGACGATCGCGATCCGCGAGTACCACCAGAGGATTGCCCCGGAGCACCTGCTGAAGGCGCTGCTGGACGACCCCGAGGGGGCCGCCACCGGCCTGATCCGCGCGGCCGGCGGCGATCCGACGCGCGCCAGGGCCTCGGCCGATGCGGCCGTGCAGCGCCTGCCGAAGGTGTCGGGCTCCGGTGCGGGCCAGCCGATGCTGACCCCCGAACTCGTGCGCGTGCTCGACGCCGCGCAGCAGGCCGCGACCAGGGCGGGCGACGAGTATGTCGCGCAGGACAGGCTGCTGGTCGGCCTCGCTGCCGATCCGGGCGCCGCCGGTGCGGCGCTGAAGGCGGCCGGGGTGACCGCGCAGGCGCTCGACCGGGCGGTCGCCGACATCCGCAAGGGCCGCAAGGTCACCACCCAGGGTGCCGAGGACACCTTCGACGCGCTGAAAAAGTATGCGCGCGACATCACCCAGCTCGCCCGCGACGGCAAGCTCGACCCCGTGATCGGCCGCGACGAGGAGATCCGCCGCGTCGTGCAGGTACTGGCGCGCCGGACCAAGAACAATCCCGTGCTGATCGGCGAGCCCGGCGTCGGCAAGACCGCGATCGTCGAGGGCTTGGCGCTGCGCATCGTCAACGGCGACGTGCCCGAGGCGCTCAAGGGCAAGCGCGTGCTGGCGCTCGATCTCGGCGCGCTGGTCGCGGGGGCGAAGTTCCGCGGCGAGTTCGAGGAGCGGCTGAAGGCCGTGCTTGCGGAGATCGAGTCCGCTGCCGGCGAGGTCGTGCTGTTCATCGACGAGATGCACGTGCTGGTCGGAGCGGGCAAGGCCGAAGGCGCGATGGACGCCTCGAACCTGCTGAAGCCCGCGCTCGCGCGCGGCGAGCTCCATTGCATCGGCGCGACCACGCTCGACGAGTACCGCAAGCATGTCGAGAAGGACGCGGCCCTTGCGCGCCGCTTCCAGCCGGTGTTCGTCGGCGAGCCCTCGGTCGAGGACACGATCTCGATCCTGCGCGGCATCAAGGACAAGTACGAGACGCATCACGGCGTGCGCATCGCCGATGCCGCCCTCGTTGCTGCCGCGACCCTGTCGAACCGCTACATCACGGATCGTTTCCTGCCCGACAAGGCGATCGACCTGGTGGACGAGGCGGCCTCGCGGCTGCGCATGCAGGTGGACAGCAAGCCCGAGGAGCTCGACGAGCTCGACCGGCGACTGATCCAGCTCAAGATCGAGCGCGAGGCGCTGAGGAAGGAGGAGGATCCGGCCTCGAAGGATCGGCTCGCGCGGTTGGAGAAGGAGATCGCCGAGCTCGAGGAGAAGTCGAACGCGCTGACCGCCGACTGGCAGGCCGAGAAGTCGCGCGTCACCGAAACGAAGGAGCTGAAGGAGAAGCTCGACCGCGCGCATGTCGACATGGAGATCGCCCAGCGCAAGGGCGACCTGACGCGCGCCTCGGAGCTGCGTTACGGCATCATTCCGGACCTGGAGAAGCGCATCGCCGCCGCCGGCGAGCAGGGCACGCTGGTCAACGAGGCCGTGACCGAGGAGCAGATCGCCGGCGTGGTGTCACGCTGGACCGGCATTCCGGTCGACAGGATGCTGGAGGGCGAGCGCGCCAAGCTGCTGGCGATGGAGGAGAAGCTGCGCCAGCGCGTGGTCGGCCAGGAGGAGGCGCTCGTTTCGGTCGCCAACGCGGTACGGCGCGCGCGTGCAGGGCTGCAGGACCCGCACCGGCCGATCGGCTCGTTCCTGTTCCTCGGCCCCACCGGTGTCGGCAAGACCGAGCTCTGCAAGGCGCTCGCCGAGTTCCTGTTCGACGACGAGCGCGCGATGGTGCGCATCGACATGTCCGAGTACATGGAGAAGCACGCCGTCAGCCGCCTGATCGGCGCGCCGCCGGGCTATGTCGGCTACGAGGAGGGGGGCGCGCTCACCGAGGCGGTGCGGCGTCGGCCCTACCAGGTGATCCTGTTCGACGAGGTCGAGAAGGCGCACGAGGACGTCTTCAACGTGCTGCTCCAGGTGCTCGATGACGGGCGCTTGACCGACGGGCAGGGACGAACGGTCGATTTCCGCAACACCATCATCGTGCTGACCTCGAACCTCGGCTCCGACGTGCTCGCCGCGCAGCGCGAGGGCGAGGATGTCGATCTGGTCCGCGGCCAGGTGATGGCGGTGGTGCGCAGCCGCTTCCGCCCCGAGTTCCTGAACCGCCTGGACGAGATCATCCTGTTCCGCCGGCTCGGCCGGGCGCAGATGGGCGCGATCGTCGAGATGCAGCTCCGTCGCCTGCGTGCGCTGCTCGCCGAACGCAAGATCACGCTCGAACTCGACGACAGCGCCAAGGCATGGCTCGCCGAGGCGGGCTACGATCCGACCTACGGCGCGCGGCCGCTGAAGCGGGTGATCCAGCGGTCGTTGCAGAACCCGCTCGCGACCATGCTGCTGGAGGGCACGATCCGCGAGGGCGAGACAGTGCGCGTCTCGACCATGGGCGACGGGCTCGCGATCAACGGGCGGCTCGCCGAGGCGGCGTGAGGGCAGGGGGGCGGCGCGCAGCCGCCCCCGCACCTCTACAGGATGAAGTTCGCCTCGGTGAGCGCGATCCGCCCGACGAGTTCGATCTCGAAGTCCGCGAGCCCATCGCCGCTGACATCGGCGGCGACGATGGTGCTGTTGCCGACATGGCCATAGCGGAGCTGGCCTGCCGTCCCGTTGAATGCCCCCGTGCCGATGAAGACGAAGTCCTGGTCACCGGCGCGCGACGGATCGGCGTCGATCGCGGAGAGGTCAATCACATCGAGCGGGCGCTGAAAGTCCAGGATCCGGTCGCGGTTGCCGGCGCCGACCCCACTGTCGAAGAGTGTTTCGTAGAGGAAAACATCCTTTCCTGCGCCGCCCGTAAGCACATCGACGCCTGTACCGCCCACCAGCACATCGTTGCCGGCACCGCCCAGCAGCGTGTCGTTGCCGTCGCCGCCGTAGAGCACATCCCGCCCGGCACCGCCGTCGAGCAGGTCGTTGCCGGCGCCGCCCCACAGCGTATTCGGTCCATCGTTCCCGATCAGCACATCGTCGAACGCGCTGCCGATCAGGTTCTCGATATTGGCGAGCGTGTCGTAACCGGCGCTGATCGTGTCCTGCGCACTGGTAATGCGCAGATCGAGCGTCACGCCGCCAGGTGCATCGGCATAGCTGGCGGCGTCGACTCCTGGTCCGCCGTCGAGCAGATCGTCGCCGGCACCGCCGATCAGGATGTCGTCTCCTTCCTCGCCGTACAGCGCGTCATTGCCTGCCGCGCCGTGCAGCGTGTCGTTGCCCGCATCACCGCGCAGCAGGTCGGCGCCCGCGCCTGCGGTGACCGTGCTGTCGCCGGTGCCGCCGATGTAGACCAGGCGCGAGGTCGTGCCGGAGGCCAGGGTGATCGTCTCGGTCTCCGCCGAGCCTGTGATGTGCAGTTCGGGCAGCGTCGGGTCGATCGCGAAGTTCGCCTCGCCGCCGCCGGTGAGCCGGACGTAGCCGGTGGTGATGCTGCCCTGCGGAATGATGGTCTCGAACACGCCGAGCTGCTCGGCCGTCATGGACACGGTCCATTGCGTGACGGCCAGCCGCTCGACATCGCGGATGATCGCCCCGGTGATGTCGCGCGTGCCCCAGGGCCGCAGCGTGTCGAGACCGCTGCCGCCGTCGATCAGCGTCCCCGGACCGATGCTGTTGAGCAGGATGAAGGTGTCGTTGTCGGCCTCGCCGAAGGCATGGTCGCCGGGGAAGACGTAGATCGTGTCATCGCCGTCGCCGCCGTAGATATAGTCGGTTCCGTAACCGCCGGAGATCGTGTCGTTGCCGCCCAGGCCGTAGATGATGTTGTTTCCGCTCAGGTCCTCCGACGTCGGCGTACGAAGGGTGCCGTTGTCGTCGACCGTCCAGGTGTCGGAGATCCAGGGGTAGCCGGAGCCGAGATTCTCGTCGGCATCCGTGCCGGTGATCACGATGTACTCCGCCATGTCACTCTCCCGCGTGCGCGACCGCCACCGTTGGGGCGCGAACAACGGAGTGACCGTGCGAGCGACCTGGAGGGCGTTGCACCGTCACCTCGCGGCCCGCAGTTTCCCGGTGCCGTGATTCTCAGAGTCGAGACGCGACGGTCGGACAGGAGGTCACGCGAACACTGAAGGCCCGGCGCGCCTGGCAGCCTGTCACCAAGCTGCAAACGCAACCGTAACACGATCGAACGGGCACATCCACGACATTGCGATTGTGCTTCCATGACGGGGACGCGACGGCTCAGTCGGCGGCGGCGAGCTCCGCCACGCCGGCAAGCGCCGTGAACCGTCGGTCGATCCGCGCGCGCTCGGTGCGGAAGGCCGCAAGGTCGCGCCCCTGGAGGTTGCGGCCGGCGAGCATCCGGATCGAGGCCGGGTTCACGGCGACGTTGTTGCGGTGGACCTCGTAGTGCAGGTGCGGGCCCGTACTCATCCCGGTCGAGCCGACCCGGCCGATCACCTGGCCCTGGCGCACGCGCGCCCCGGGCCGGATGGCCGCCGGGATGGACGAGAGATGCGCGTAGAGCGTGGAGATGCCACCCGAGTGCCGCAGGATCACCGTGCGCCCGTAATTGCCGCGCCAGCCTGCGAAGGCGACCGAGCCCTCGCCCGCGGCATAGACCGGCGTGCCGGTCGGCGCGGCGAAATCGACCCCACGATGCATGCGGCTGTAGCCGAGGATCGGGTGGCGCCGCATGCCGAAGCCGGAGCTGATCCGCGCGGCGTCGAGCGGGGTGCGGAGCAGGGCCCGGCGCACTGACTCGCCCTTCTCGTCATACCAGTCCGGCGAGCCACCGGCCGGGGCGTGGCGCCAGATCCGCACCGCCCGGTCGCGCAGGCGAAGCTCGGCATAGATCCCCTGGCCGTGCTGGATCAGCGCGCCGTCGGGGTCGCGGAAACGCTCGAACATGACCGCGAAGCGGTCGCCGGGCTGGACGTAGCGCTGGAAGTCGACGGCGTGGCTGAAGGCGCGGATCAGGTTCATGATCAGGCTTGGCGGCACGCCCTCGGCGGCCATGTCCTCGTAGAGGCTCGAGCCGATCTCGCCCTCGGCACGCACGAGGTGCCGGATCTGCTGGGTCTCCTCGACGGATGCCTCGTAGCCGCCGGTCTCGGCCTGGCGCACCTGGATGCGCCGCGTCGCGTCGGGGACGATCTCGACGGCGCGCGCGCGCGTCGGATCGGCGGGGTCGGGCACCACGACGATCTCCTGGCCCGGCCGGAGCGCGCGTGGCGGCAGATGCGGCGCGATCGCAGCCGCCACCGCGTGCGCCTCGGCCGCGGCGAGGCCGGTATCGACCAGCAGCGCCATCAGCGTGTCGCCGCGCTCGACCACCACGAGGACCGGCGCGGGCGGGGCGTGCTGCTCAATCGCGAGATCGCCGGCTGCGGCCGCGGGATCGGATGGCAGGCCGCCGGCATGCTCGTCGATGGACGCGGCGGCGGCGGTCGCGAACAGGCAGAAGGCCGCCGAGATGGCGGCGCGGCGCAGGAACATGCGGGGAGGAGCCCTTACTGGTTGCAGTGCGGGCGGCACCCTCGCCTTCGCTTCCGCGTCGTGTCAACCTGCATGCGCATGGCGGTCATGCATTGTCGCGCGGCGGGGTCGCGAGGGGTGCGACGGGACCGGTCCGTTCCGCTGATGTGGCATCGGTGGTGGCAAAAAACGGCTGAACATCAAGGCGTTGTGGTCGGTCAGAGGGCGCTTGCCAGGGGGGCATGAAAGGGCGTTAAACTGATTTGACACCGGGTCGGGGGGTGCGTATAAGCCGCGCCTCGCCGACGGGGGCACCTGATGGCGGCCGCGGCCGAAAGGCTGCGGCGCGGGGCTCCGGCTCCGGCGCTCTTTGACAAGTTCATCGCGAGAGGAAGGGATGCGTTGGCGGCGTCTGGTCGCCTCGGCGCCATCCATGGGCACTGTCCATGGGTCGGCACTACGAGGTCGTACCACGCACACGTCAAACGCATCGCCACGATGCCAAGACGCCAAATGTGTGAGTGGGGTGACCTCGTTCATCGGACGGTGGCCTTCGGGTCACGGTTCAGATGAACCTGAGAGTTTGATCCTGGCTCAGAGCGAACGCTGGCGGCAGGCCTAACACATGCAAGTCGTGCGCCCCGCAAGGGGAGCGGCGGACGGGTGAGTAACGCGTGGGAATGTGTCTTCGGGTGGGGGATAACCCTGGGAAACTAGGGCTAATACCGCATGATGTCTGCGGACCAAAGCCGCAAGGCGCCCGAGGAGCAGCCCGCGTCCGATTAGCTA
>NZ_JBHYDW010000014.1:0-57515 GCF_051860475.1 Elioraea sp.
TGGCCCCTGCCAGGGGGTGCCGGGGGACGGCGTCCCCCGGCGCACGCGAAGCGTCATCGCTGCTGATCCTCCGCGATCGCCGCAATCGTGCGCGCGAGCAGTTTGATCTCCGAGCGGATTTCGTTGGTGGTCTGCGTCCGCCCCTGCATCATCTCCTCCAGCATCCGCGCCATGTAGAGCTCGAGATTGCGGATATGCCCGCGCGTCGCATCGTCGATCGCACCGTTCGCCTGCACATCCGCCAGCCGCGACAGCACCGGCCGCAACTCGCTCTGCCCCTCGGCGACACGCAGCAGCAACTGCTGGTTCGCCCGCATCTGGTCGGTGAGCTGGCCGAGCCGCTCCGTCAGCCCGATCACCGCCTGATTGGCCGCGATCCGCCCTTCCTCGCCGCGACCCAACGTGCGCTGCAGCCCTTCGAGGTTCTCGGCGGTCTGCTCCAGGAGCGCCTGGACATAGACCGGCACCGAACCGCCCTCGCCCTCCATCCCGCCGATCGCGCCCGACGACAGGCGCGTCTGCTGCGCCAGCAGGTCCTCGAGATCGTTGAAGAACCGGTTCTGCGCCTGCCCCGCCGTCAGATCGAGAAACCCGAGCACCAGGGCGGCGGCGAGACCGAACAGCGAGGTCGAGAACGCCGTGCCCATGCCCGCAAGCGGCGCCTGCAACCCGCTCTGCAACTGGCCGAACAGCTGCGTGATCTCGCCCGTGCCGATGCTCATCCCGCCGATCACGGCGCCGATCGCGTTGATCGTCAGCAGCAGCCCCCAGAACGTGCCGAGCAGGCCGAGGAAGATCAGCAGCCCCACCATGTAGCGGGAGAGCTCGCGGCTCTCGTCGAGCCGGCTCTGGATGCCGTCGAGAAGGCTGCGCATCGCCAGCGCCGAGAGCGTGAACCGCTCGCGCTTCTCCGACATCATCGAGGCCATCGGTGCGAGCAGCCGGGGCTGGCCGAGCCCCGCGAGCCCGGGCTTGTTGCGCTTGAAGGTCTCGAGCCACTCCACCTCGCGCGTCAGCGCCGAGACCTGGCGGAACACATAGAGGATGCCGATGAACAGCACGGCCAGGATCAGCCCGTTGAGCACCGGGTTGGCCTGGAAGGCGTGGATCAGGTGCTCGTGCAGCAAGGCGGCGAGTGCCAGCACCGCGGCGAGGAAGCCGAGCATGCGGAGCAGGAAGCGCCGCGGGCGAGTGATCATCGAGGGGGTCCTACGAGAACATCGACGCGATCGGGCGGACCGTCGCCGGCATTGAGCCCGAGTGCGCGCACGTCGATCCGGGTCGAGCGCACGCCCGCCTCCATCAGCGCGGTGCGCACCGCGAGCGCGCGCGACAGCGAGGCGCGCCGGGCGAGCCCCGGGTTGGCCGCATCGCCCGCCGCATAGGCGTTGACCGTCAGGCGCGGCGCATCGGCATCAGGGAGCGCCGCGGCGAGCGCGCGCAATTCCGCGCGCATCGCCTCGCTCAGCTCCTGGGCCTCGCGCGGGAACAGCAGCTGCACGCGCTCGGGCAGCGGCCCGGGCTCAGGGCGCGCGCCTGCCGGCTGGGCGGCCGGTGCGGATGGCGGTGCGGATGGCGGTGCTGCGGCGACCTCGGCAGGCCGCGTCGGCTCCGGCGCGGCCACCACCGCCGGCGGCGCTGGCGTCGGCGCGGCGACCGATGGCGGCGGCGCTGGCACGGGCGCCGCGACCACGGGCGGCGGAACGGGCAGCGGAGCGGACGGCGCCGGCGGCACCGGCGGAATGGGCAGAGGTGCAGGCGCGGCGATCGGCGGCAGCCCGGGCGGTTCCTCGGGCGGCAGCGGCAGCGGCAGGGACGGCGCCGCCGGCCGCACGGCCCGCCGGGCGGGCGCGGGCCGCGACCGCTGGGTCGGTCGGCGCTGCGGGGTGGCCTGCGGCACGGCGTCGGGCGCGAGCGGCAACCCGCCCGCGCGCGGCGAACCGCCCGGCATGCGCGGTGCGGGCGGCGGCGGGCCAAGGCTTTCGATCACGCCCCGATCGATCCGCACCGAGGGGTCGCGCGCCTCCGCCGCCGTCGTCATCATCGGAACGACGGCGAGGAGCGCGAGAATCGTCCGGGGCAAGCGCGCCATGTCGCGGAAATTGCTGGCCTTCCCGTGGGGTGGCGACACCTTACGCGATCACGATCCGGCGCACCAACCGCCGGATCGGCACTCAGCCGCGTCCGGCCGCGGCGCCGGCGGCGACGATCTCGCGCAGCGGCACGTGCAGGTGCGGATTGGCCGCGACCACGTTGCCCGAGGCCAGCGGATCGCCACCCTGCTCGTCGGTGACGAAGCCGCCCGCCTCGCGCACCATCAGGACGCCGGCGGCGATGTCCCAGGGGTTCAGGTTCAGCTCCCAGAACCCCTCATAGCGGCCGGCCGCCACCCAGGCGAGGTCGAGTGCCGCCGCGCCGAAGCGCCGCACCCCGGCGACCTGCGGCATCAGCCGCTCGAGCGTGGCCGAGAACGCGCCCTGGGTCGGGATGGTGGCGAACGGGATGCCGGTGGCGAACACTGCCTCCTTCATCTCCCGCCGGGCCGAGACGCGCAGCCGCCGGTCGTTCAGGAACGCGCCCACGCCCTTCTCGGCGACGAACATCTCGGCCTGCGCCGGCGAGTAGATCACCCCGGCGACGATCTCGGTGGTCTTGCCGAGCCGGCGCTCGAGCGCGATCGAGATCGCCCAGTGCGGGATGCCGTGCAGGAAGTTCGTCGTGCCGTCGAGCGGATCGACGACCCAGCGGAACTTCCACGGATCGGGGCCCGAAGCGCCACCCTCCTCCATCAGGAACGCGAACTCGGGGCGGCCCTTGCCGAGTTCGGCCTTCAGCGACGCCTCGGCGCGCAGATCGGCCTGGCTGACGAAGTCCGACGGCCCCTTCACCGACACCTGGAGCTGCTCGACCTCGCCGAAGTCGCGCAACAGGCGCTTCGCGGCCTTCTGGGCCGCCGTCATCATCGTGTTGACGGCGGGGGAGAAGCGCGGCGGGGCCACGGGGGCTGATCAGCCCTTCGCGCGCTCGACGTAGGAGGCGTCCTCGGTGCGCACGACGATGCGGTCGCCCGCCTCGACGAAGGGCGGCACCATGGTCTTCGCCCCGTTCGACAGGATCGCCGGCTTGTACGACGACGACGCGGTCTGGCCCTTCACCACCGGGTCGGCCTGGGCGACCTCCAGCGTGACGGTCTGCGGCAGGTGGATCGCCACCGGCTCGCCCTCCACGAGGTCGACCAGCAGCACCATGCCCTCCTGGAGGAACTGCTTGGCCTCGCCGCACAGGCTGGAATCGACCTCGATCTGCTCGAAGCTCTCCTTGTCCATCAGCGTCAGCCGGTCGCCGTCGGCGAACAGATAGTCGTACTCCTTCTCCTCCGTCATCAGCCGCTCGACCGTGTCGATGGTGCGCCAGCGCTCGTCCTTCTTGGACCCGGTGCGCAGGTTGCGCATCTCGACCTGGATCACGGCCGCGCCCTTGCCCGGCGTGTTGATCTGGCTCTTGAGCACGGTCCAGCGCTGGCCCTCGTGCTCGATCACGTGGCCGGGGCGCATCTGGTTGGCCTGCATCTTGGGCATGGCGTGTCCGTCGGGCGATGGCGGGGCGGGCCGGGGTGTTACCGGCTTTCGCCCGGAGCGGCAACCGGGGTGGCTCTCCCGCCCGCCACCGCAACCATCACCCTACGCCCGCCGCGGCCACCAAACGCGAGGAAGTCTGGCGAGGGCGCTCACGCTGCCTTCGCCGCCGCGATCGTCCGCCACAGCCGCTCCGGCGTGACCGGCATGTCGACATGCTTCACGCCGTCCTCGGCCAGCGCATCGACCACCGCGTTGATCACCGCCGGCGGGCTGCCGACCGCGCCCGCCTCGCCCGCGCCCTTCACCCCGAGCGGGTTCGTTTCGCACGGGATCTCGAGCAGATCGACGTCGATGTCGGGCAGGTCGTCGGCGCGCGGGATGCCGTAGTCCATGAAGCTGCCCGAGACGAGCTGGCCGTTGCCCGGGTCGTACACGGTGTGCTCCAGCACCGCCTGGCCGATCCCCTGCGCCACGCCGCCATGCACCTGGCCGCGCACGATCAGCGGATTGATCGCGTGGCCGACGTCGTCGCAGACGATGTAGCGCACCACGTCGAGGGCGCCGGTCGCGGGATCGATCTCCACCTCGGCGATGTGGCAGCCATTCGGGAAGGTGTGCGCCTTGATCTCGGCCACCTCGGCGGCGTCGAGCGTGGTGGCGTCCTGCCCGGCGGCGGCCTTCTTCCGTTGCGTCAGCGCAAGGTCGATGATGCCGATGCGCCGGTCGGTGCCGACCACGCTGAACGCGCCGCCCTCGAACACGATGTCCGCGGGCGCCACCTCCAGTGCCTCGCCCGCGGCGCGCCTGCCCTTCTCGATCACCGTCGCGGTGGTGGCCAGGATCGCCTGGCCTTCGGAGTACAGGCTGCGCGCCCCGCCCGTGCCGCCGCCGGTGGGGATCTCGTCCGAGTCGCCCTGCACCACGCGGATCTTCCCGGTCGGGACGCCGAGCTCGTGCGCGGTCAGCATGATGTAGGCGGTCTCGTGGCCCTGACCGGTGGACTGCGTGCCGACCAGCACGTCCACCATGCCGTCCTCGGCGAAGCGGATCTCGGCACGCTCGGTCGGCGCCCCGCCCGTCGCCTCGAGATAGTAGGCGAGCCCGATGCCGCGCCGCTTGCCCCGCCGCGCCGCCTCCTGGCGCCGCTGCGGGAACCCGGACCAGTCGATCTTCTTCAGCCCGGCATCCAGCACGCTGGTGAAGTCGCCGCTGTCGTAGGTGGCGCCGGTCGGCGTCTTCCACGGCATCGCCGAAGGCGGAACCATGTTGCGCTTGCGCAGTTCCACGCGGTCGATCTTCATCTCGCGCGCGGCCGCGTCGATCAGCCGCTCGACGACGTAGTTCGCCTCCGGCCGCCCCGCGCCGCGATAGGCATCGACCGGCGTCGTGTTGGTCAGCAGGCCGAGCACGTTCACGTAGACGGATCTGAACCCGTAGACGCTCGGCAACACCTTCGAGCCGGCCCCCGTGGGGATGAACGGCGCGTAGTTCGACAGATAGGCGCCCATGTTCGCAAGTGTGCGCGTGCGCAGCGCGAGGAAGCGGCCGTCCCGGTCGAGGGCCAGTTCGCCGGTGGTGATGTTGTCGCGCCCGTGGGTGTCGCACAGGAACGCCTCGGTGCGGTCCGACGCCCACTTCACCGGCCGGCCGAGCGCGCGCGCGGCGAAGCACACCATCACGTGCTCGGGGTAGAGGAACAGCTTCATGCCAAACCCGCCGCCGACATCCGGCGTGATCACGCGGAACGTCTCGGCGGGCAGCTTGAACACGTGCTGCGCCAGCATGTCCTTGACCTGCCAGGAGCCCTGGGTGTTGGCGTGCAGCGTGAACCGGCCCGACGCCGCGTCGTACTCGGCGACCGCGGCACGCGCCTCCACCGAGGCGACGACGATGCGGTTGTTCACCACCGTCAGCTTCGTGACGTGCGCGGCCTGCGTGAACAGACGCTCGGTCTCGGCCCGGTCGCCGGTTTCCCAGTCGAAACAGAGATTGCCCTTCGCCGTGTCCCACACCAGCGGCGCGTTCGCCTCGTGCGCCCGGGCGAGATCGGTCACCGAGGGCAGCTCCTCGTAGTCCACCGCCAGCGCCTCGGCGCCGTCGCGCGCGGCCTGGAGCGTCTCGCCCACCACGAAGGCGACCGCATCGCCGACATGGCGCACCCGCCCGACCGCGAGCGCCGGGTGCGGCGTCTCGGTGCGCGGCGAGCCGTCGCGGCTCTTGAGCGGGATCACGCAAGGCACGTCGCCGAGCCCGGCCGCGCGGAGATCCTCGCCGGTGAACACGCCGAGCACGCCGGGCACCGCGAGCGCGGGCGCCGTGTCGATCGACCGGATCGCGGCATGCGCGTAGGGGCTGCGCAGCACCACGCCCCAGCTCTGGCCGGGCAGGCTGACGTCGTCGGTGTAGCGCCCGTCGCCGCGCAGCAGGCGCGGATCCTCGACACGGCGCATCGGCTGGCTGAGCCCGAACTTCATCCTGACGCTCCCCGGGGTTGCAACGTTTCGCCGCACAGCATGTGGCGGAGCAGTATGCTTCGCCAAGCCCCCCGGCGTCTTCGGAGTCGCCCCGTGCCCCCAGACCCTCCCACCGGCTACATCCAGTTCGAACGCCTCCTGGCCCTGGCGCTGCCGGGGCTGCTGGTGGTCGCCTGCCTGATCGTGATCGCGCCCTTCGCCGCGGCGCTGCTGTGGGCGGCGGTGATCGTGGTGTCGGTCTGGCGCCCGCTCGAGTGGCTGACCGCGCGGCTGGGCGGGCGGCGCGGGCTGGTCGGGTCGCTGCTCACGGTCACGACGCTGGCCGTGATCGTCGGCCCGGCGGTGGCGCTTGGCGATGCCGCGGTCTCGGCGATCCCCGAACTCCGCGCCATGGCCGGCGATCTCGGCGCGGCCGCACGCACGCACGGACCGGCGCTGCTTGCCCAGCTGCCGCTGGTGGGCGAGCGGGCGGCGGCGGCCTGGACCGCGCTGGTCGAGGATGTCGGACCGCTGGTCGACGCGCTCGGCGCGCTCGCGCCGGAGATCGGCGGCTGGCTTGCGCGCCAAACCCTGGCGCTTGGCGTGACGGTGCTGCAGCTGCTGCTGGTCGCGCTCGGCACGGGCGTGATGTACGCGCGCGGTCCGGCCGGGGCGCAGCTGGTCGGGCGCCTTGCCGAGCGGATCGGCGGCGCGGAGGGAACCGAGACCCTGGACGTGGCGGTGCGCGCGATCCGCGCGGTCTCGACCGGCGTAGTCGGCACCGCCGCGGTGCAGGCCGTGCTGGCCTGGCTCGGCTTCGCGCTCGCCGGCGTGCCGGCGCCGTTCGCGCTGTCGATCGGCGTGCTGGTGCTCGGGATCGTGCAGATCGGGCCGCTGCCGGTCTGGCTGCCGGTGGTGGTGTGGATGTTCGCGACCAGCGACGACACGCTGGCCAACGTCCTTCTGCTGATCTGGAGCGCGGGCGTGGTTCAGACGGTGGACAACGTGCTGCGGCCGCTGCTGATCAGCCGTGGCGCGCGGCTGCCGCTGCTGCTGATGCTGGTCGGCGTGCTGGGCGGGCTGATCTCGATGGGGCTGATCGGCGTGTTCCTGGGCCCCACCATCCTCGGCGTCGGCTACGTGCTGCTGCGCCGCTGGCTGGGGCTCGAGCCGATTCCGATCGCGCCGTCAGCGTCCGGCTGAGGCGATCAGCCGGCGCGCCTCGTCGATCGCCGGGCCGATGCCGAGCACGAACACCTCGCGCCCCTCGGCGCGCAGCAGACCGTCCACGTCGGCCCCGGTCAGCATGCCCAGCAGCGGGGCCGCACCGGGTGCCACGAGAGCCGTGGTGAGGCCGAGCACCGCGCCGTCCGGGCCGACCACCGGGCCGCCCGAATAGCCCATCAGCGCGCCCATCCGGGCGATGAAGCCCTGCCCGAGCCCGTCGATCTCGGCGTCATGTTCCATCACCCAGCCCTTGGCGAGGCCGGGCCCGACCGTGGTGGTGCC
The DNA here is from genome assembly GCF_051860475.1 of Elioraea sp. Taxonomy (NCBI): domain Bacteria; kingdom Pseudomonadati; phylum Pseudomonadota; class Alphaproteobacteria; order Acetobacterales; family Elioraeaceae; genus Elioraea; species Elioraea sp. Next base: position 7,541 of record NZ_JBHYDW010000014.1, read on the forward strand.
GGCCGCCCAGACCGGCTGGGCCGGCAGCGGGCCCGCCCTGGCGGCGCGGGCCGGGGCGAGGAACCCCTCCGGCATGCGGAGCACGGCGAGGTCCATCGCGTCCGAGCGCCCGACCAGGGTTGCGCTCGCGCGCGAGCCGTCGTCGCGCACCAGCGTGGCGCTCTCGACCGCCATGCCCGCAAGCCGCATCACGTGGCTGTTGGTCACGACGTGCCGCTCGTCGATCGCGACCGCCGAGCCCAGCCCGCCGAGCAGGGGCGGCGCGCCGATCACCACCGCGGCGTAGCTCTGCCGCGCCACCGGCTCGGCCGGCGTGCCGACCGTGGAGGGGCCAGGGACCGAGGCACAGGCGGCGGTGGCGAGCGCGAGGGCAAGGGCGAGGAGGGAGGGACGCATCGCGGCGATCCTTGGATGCAGGGGCATGCCTGGATGAAACCGCAATTGCCTGAACGAAGAATGAACAGACGATCGTAGGCAGGGCGCAGTGTCCTGCGTCGGGCGCAATCCGCCCCTTGCGCCGCAGCATGGCTTTTTGGCAGGCTGGTTGGGGTAGGGGGAGGCCATTGGGCAACGACGTCGTTCTCGAGACCGAGGGACTGACCAAGGAATTTCTTGGCTTCGTCGCCGTGAAGGACGTCGCACTCCGGGTGCGGCGCGGAACGATCCATGCCGTGATCGGCCCGAACGGCGCGGGGAAGACCACGGTCTTCAACCTGCTGACCAAGTTCCTCCAGCCCACCGCCGGCACGATCCGTTTCGAGGGGCGCGACATCACCAGGCTGAAACCCGCCGAGGTGGCGCGGCTGGGGATGGTGCGCAGCTTCCAGATCTCGGCGGTGTTTCCGCATCTGACCGCGCTGGAGAACGTGCGTCTCGCGCTCCAGCGCGAGCGGGGCTCCTCCTACGACTTCTGGCGCGCCGAGCGGCTGCTCTCCCGCTACGAGGACCGCGCCCGCGCGCTGCTCGCCGATGTCGGGCTGGACGGCTACGAGGATGTGCAGGCGGGGCTGCTGCCCTATGGCCGCAAGCGCGCGCTCGAGATCGCCACCACGCTCGCGCTCGACCCGCCGATGATGCTGCTCGACGAGCCGACCGCGGGGATGGCGCACGAGGACGTCGACCGCGTCGTGGCGCTGGTGCGGCGGGTGCGCGAGGGGCGGACGATCCTGCTGGTCGAGCACAACCTGAAGGTGGTCGCCGGCCTCTCCGACACCATCACCGTGCTGACGCGCGGGCAGGTGCTGGCCGAGGGCGACTACGCCGCGGTCAGCTCCAACCCCGACGTGAAGGCCGCCTATATCGGGTCGGACGATGCTTGAGGTGCGCGGGCTGGAGGCTTGGTACGGCGAGAGCCACGTGCTGCACGGCGTCCATCTCGACGTCGCCGACGGCGAGATCGTCACCCTGCTCGGCCGCAACGGCGCCGGCAAGTCCACCACGATCAAGGCGATCATGGGCGTGGTGGAGAACCGCAAGGGCGCGGTGCGGTTCAACGGCACCGACACGATCGCGCTGTCGCCGGACCGGATCGCCAGGCTCGGCATCGCCTGGTGCCCGGAGGAGCGCGGCATCTTCGCCAGCCTGACGGTGAAGGAGAACCTGCTGCTGCCGCCCGAGATCGCGCCGAGCCAGGTCGATCTCGACCGCATCTATACGCTGTTCCCCAACCTGAAGGAGCGGCTCGGCAGCCCCGGCACCAAGCTCTCGGGCGGCGAGCAGCAGATGCTCGCGATCGCGCGCATCATGCGCACCGGCGCCAAGCTCATGCTGCTCGACGAACCGACCGAGGGGCTCGCCCCGGTGATCATCCAGCAGATCGGGCGGACCGTGCAGGCGCTGAAGGAGATCGGCCTGACGGTGCTGCTGGTGGAGCAGAACTTCCGATTCGCGCAGAAGGTCGCGGATCGGCACTATGTGATGGAGCACGGGCGGATCGTCGACATGATCCCCCGCGCCGAACTCGGAGCCAGCATGGACCGCCTGCACACCTATCTGGGCGTGTAGCAACGGCCGGAAACACAGGGAGAGACCGAACCATGGCATTCAACCGACGCACGCTTCTCGCAGGCGCCGCCGCCGGCGCGGCGCTGCCGCTCGTCACGCCGCTGCGCCATGCGCGCGCGCAGGCCGCGAACACGATCCGGATCGGCGTGATGAACGACCAGTCCGGCCTGTACCGCGACCTGACCGGCCCGGGCTCCACGCAATGCGTGCGGCTGGCCGTGCAGGAGAGCGGCATCACCCAGAAGGGCGTCAATGTCGAGGTCGTCGAGGCCGATCACCAGAACCGCCCCGATGTCGGCTCCACCGTGGTGCGCCAGTGGCTCGACCGCGACAACTTCGACGTGATCGTCGACGTGCCGACCTCCTCGGTGGCGCTGGCGGTGAACACGCTCTGCCGCGAGCGCAACAAGGTGTTCCTGTGCTCGGGGGCGGCGACCTCCGACCTCACCGGACCCGCCTGCTCGCCGAACACGATCCACTGGACCTACGACACCTGGATGCTGGCGCGCGGCACGGGCGGGGCGATGGTGGCGGCGGGCGGCCGCACCTGGTTCTTCATCACCGCCGACTACGCGTTCGGCCATGCGCTGGAGCGCGACGTGTCGAACTTCGTGCGCAACGCCGGTGGCCAGATCCTCGGCGCCGTGCGCACCCCGTTCCCCGGCACGACCGACTTCTCCTCGTTCCTGCTCCAGGCGCAGCAGAGCCGCGCGCAGGTGATCGGCCTCGCCAACGCGGGCGGCGACACGATCAACTCGATCAAGCAGGCGGCCGAGTTCGGCATCACCCGCCGCGGCACGCGCCTCGCGGGCCTGCTGGTGTTCATCTCCGACGTGCACGCGCTCGGCCTGCCGACCGCCCAGGGCCTCGTCTTCACCGAGACCTTCTACTGGGATCTGAACGACCGCACGCGCGCCTTCAGCCAGCGCGTCGGCCGGATGCCGAACGACATCCGCCCGTCGATGATCCAGGCCGGCTGCTACTCGGCGGTGCTGCACTACCTCAAGGCGGTCGACGCGATGGGTGGCGCGGCGGCGAAGGCGTCCGGCGCGGCGGCGATCGAGCGGATGAAGGCGATGCCGACCTCGGATGACTGCTTCGGCGAGGGCACGATTCGCCCGGACGGGCGTAAGATCCATCCCGCCTATCTGTTCCAGGTGAAGACCCCCGAGGAGAGCCGCGGACCCTGGGACTACTACAATCTGCTCGGCACGATCCCGGCGAACGAGGCGTTCCGCCCGATCACCGAGGGCAATTGCCCGCTGGTCCGCACCTGACGGGCGCGGGGGCGGGGTCACCCGCCCCCTTTCCGGTGCACAGCCGCGAGCCATGACCGATTTCTGGTACGACCTCGAGCCGTTCCTGCAGCAGGGCACGCTCGGCCTGGTCAACGGTGCGTTCTACGCCCTGCTGTCGCTCGGACTCGCCGTGATCTTCGGCATGCTGAACGTGATCAACTTCGCCCACGGGGCGCAGTTCATGCTCGGCGCCGTGGTCGCGTGGATGCTGCTGAGCTATGCCGGCATCGGCTACTGGGGTGCCCTGATCCTGAGCCCGCTGATCGTCGGGCTGTTCGGGGTGGTGATCGAGCGGACGATGATCAGCCGGCTCTACAAGCTCGATCATCTCTACGGGCTGCTGCTGACCTTCGGGCTCGCGCTGATCATCGAGGGACTGGTGCGCAACCAGTACGGCGTCTCCGGACTGCCCTACGGGGTGCCGGACGCGTTCCGCATGCCTCCGGTCGATCTCGGCTACATGCTGATGCCGGCCTACCGGTTCTGGATCGTGGTCGTGTCGATCACCGTGTGCCTCGGCACCTGGTACGCGATCGAGAAGACCAAGCTCGGCAGCTATCTGCGCGCCGCGGTGGAGCGGCCGCAGCTGGTGCAGGCGTTCGGCATCAACGTGCCGCTGATGATGACCGCCACCTACGGCGTGGGCGTGGCGCTCGCCGCCTTCGCCGGCGTGCTCGCCGCGCCGATCTACAGCGTGCATCCCGGCATGGGGGCGAACTTCATCATCATCGTGTTCGCGGTGGTGGTGATCGGCGGGATGGGCTCGATCATGGGCTCCGTCGTCTCCGGCTACGCGCTCGGGATGATCGAGGGGTTCACGCGGGTCTATTATCCGGAGGCGTCGGCGACGGTGGTGTTCGTGATCATGGCGATCGTGCTGCTGGTGCGGCCGACCGGTCTGTTCGGGCGCACCTGAGATGCCGAACTCGCAGCGCGTCACCCTCGCCGCCATGGTCGCGCTGATCGCGATCGGCCCGTTCCTGTTCTTTCCCGTGTTCCTCATGAAGGTGCTGTGCTTCGCGCTGTATGCGAGCGCCTTCAATCTGCTGCTCGGCTATGCGGGGCTGCTGTCGTTCGGTCATGCCGCCTATCTCGGCATGGGCTCGTATCTGTCCGCCCATGCGGCGAAGGTCTGGGGCCTGACACCCGAGCTTGCGATCCTGACCGGCGGGCTGACGAGCATGGTGCTGGGCGCCGGGTTCGGCTTCCTCGCGATCCGGCGCCAGGGCATCTACTTCGCGATGATCACCCTGGCGCTGGCGCAGATGGTCTATTTCTTCTGCGTGCAGGCGCCCTTCACCGGCGGCGAGGACGGCATCCAGGCGGTGCCGCGCGGCCATCTGTTCGGCGTGCTCGATCTGCGCGACGACTTCACGCTCTACTGGGTGGTGGCGGCGATCTTCCTCGCCTGTTTCCTGTTCCTCTACCGCATCGTGCACAGCCCGTTCGGCCAGGTGCTCAAGGCGATCCGCGACAACGAGCCGCGCGCGACCTCGCTCGGCTATCGCACCGACAGCTACAAGCTGATCGCATTCGTGCTGTCGGCGACGATCGCGGGGATCGCGGGCGGCACCAAGGCGATCGTGTTCCAGATCGCGACACTGACGGACGTGAACTGGCCGATGAGCGGCGAGGCGGTGCTGATGACGCTGGTGGGCGGGATCGGCACGATGTTCGGCCCGGCGATGGGGGCGCTGGTGATCGTGACCATGCAGAACGAGCTGGCCCAGTTCGGCGCCTGGGTGACGGTGATCCAGGGCGTGATCTTCGTCGCCTGCGTGCTGGCGTTCCGGCGCGGGATCATCGGCGAGCTTCAGGCGAAGCTGCGGCAACCCCTGTAGGGACTGCGGCTGGGCAAGAGCCCGTCCGGCCCCTCCATCGTGAGCCCAGTCGGGGTCGCGGAGCTTCCTTCGCCGGGCGGCGTCGCGCGCCGCTCAACCCCGCAGCGCCTCGCGCACCCGTCGCAGCAGCGCCTCGCGCGCCCGGTCGTCGCCTTCCTCCTCCACGCGGCGGCGCAGCTCCAGCAGAAGGGCGGCGCGCTCGTTGTGCCAGTCGAACGGCGCGTGCGTCGCCTCGGGCGGCAGCCGGGGGGCGGCACCGCGGGGCTGGGCCGCACCCCGCTCCGGCAGGGCGTAGGAGGCGTCCATCTCGGGCAGGTCCACCGCGAGGCCGCGCTCGCGCAACGCCCGCGCCAGCGCCTCGCGGGCCTCCTGCTCGCCATGCACCAGGAACACGCCGCGCCGGATCGTGCGCCGCGCCGCCACCCAGTCCAGCAGTCCCTGGCGGTCGGCGTGGCCGGAATACACGTCCAACCTGCGGATGCGCGCGCGCACCGCAATGTCCTGGCCCATGATCGAGACCTCGGAGGCACCGTCCACCAGCAGCCGGCCGAGCGTGCCCGGCGCCTGGTAGCCGACGAACAGCACGGTCGCCTCGGGCCGCCAGAGATTGTTGATCAGGTGATGGCGGATCCGCCCCGCATCCGCCATGCCCGAGGCCGACAGGATGATCATCCCACCTGCGACCTGGTTCAGCTTCTTGCTCTCCTCGACCGAGGCGGTGACGCGGATGTTGGGGCCCGACAGGAAGGTCTCGGCGGGTTCGCTCTCCTCCGGCAGCTCCTTGAGATGCGCGCGGAAGGTGCGCGTCGCTTCGGCCGCGAGCGGGCTGTCGATCACCACCGGCACCGCCGGCAGTTCCCCCTGCTCCATCAGCAGGTCGAGATCGTGCAGCAGTTCCTGCGTGCGCTCGACCGCGAAGGCCGGGATCAGCAGGTTGCCGCCGGCGGCCAACGCCGCCTCGACCTCCGCGCGCAGCATCGTCCGACGCCCTGCCGGCGTCGGGTCGTCGCGCTCGCGATCGCCGTAGGTGGACTCCAGCACCAGCCAGTCCGGATCGTGCGGCGCCTCGGCGTCCTCGACGAAGGGCTTCGCGCCCGGACCGATGTCGCCGCTCACCAGCAGGGTCCCGCTGCCCGGCAGGATCAGCTCGACCGAGGCCGAGCCGAGCAGATGACCCGCGTTCCAGAACCGGGCGCGCATCCCGCCGGGCAGGTCGATCCAGCGGTCGTAGTCCACGCCCCGGAACCGGCCGAGTGCCGCATCGGCGTCGCGCTTCGTGTAGATCGGACGCACCGGCGGGCGCCCGCGCGCGGCGTTGCGGCGGTTCAGCCGGTCCACCTCGGCCTCCTGGATGAAGCCCGAATCCGGCAGCATGAAGCGGCAGAGATCGACGCTCGCCGGGGTCGCGTAGGCGGGGCCGCGGAAGCCCTCCTTGACGAGGCGCGGGATCAGCCCCGAATGGTCGATATGCGCATGGGTCAGCACCAGCGCGTCGATCGCGCGCGGGTCGAACGGCAGCGGGCGCCAGTTCAGTTCCTTCACCGTCTTCGGCCCCTGGAACAGGCCGCAATCGACCAGCACCCGGGCTCCGCCCGCCTCGACCAGCAGGCACGAGCCCGTGACCGTGCCGGCCGCGCCGTGGAAGGTGATGGCGGGATCCATGGGATTATCCTCGACCGGGACGGAGGGAGGCGATGGAGACCTGGCAGATCGTCGGCCTGATCTGGGCGGCGGGCGCGCTCGCGCTGGTGCTGCCGGGACTCGGCGCGCGGCTGCGCCAGGGGCAGCCGGTGGTCCGCTGGGGCCTGATGTGGCTGGTCGCCATCCTGAGCCTTGTGCTCGCCTACGAGGTGCTGCTCGCCCTCGGGCTCGACCTCACGCCCGCGGGGCGCTGGCGGGCCGCCTACTGACGCAGCTCGACCGGCGCGGTGGGCGCGGGCGCGCCGGCAGGCGCCTGTGCGGCCGAGGCCCGGCCGAGGCAGTCGCGGTAGAGCCGGTCGCGATCGAGGATCTCGGTGGTGCGGATGCGCTGGGCCTCGAACCCGCCGCCGCTGAAGCGGGATTCGAGCTCGTCCAGCCGCGGACGGTCGGCGCGCGTGCGCGTCATCATCATCCGTTCCGCCTCGGCGCGGCAGGCAGCCTCGACCGACGCCTCGGCGCGCACGGCCGGCTGGGGACGGGCGCAGGCGGCCAGCACCGCGAGGCCGAGCAGGGCGAACAGACGGATCATCGGACGGACCCCGTGAGACGCGTGGCGAGCGCGCGGCGGATGCCGGCATGGTCGAACCGCCCGTCGGGCTCGAGCGGCGCGCGCGCGGCGGCGGCGAGCAGGGCCGGGTGCAGCGTGGTGCCGTCGGGCGCGATGTCGAACAGCCCGCGCGCCCAGGGGGCGGAGGCGAGCAGCTCGATCAGCCCGAGCAGGCGGAAACAGAGCGCAAGGCCGTAGAGCGTGTCCAGCCCGACCGCGTGATCGACCGCGCCTGCCCAGCAGCGCGCATCGGGGTCGGCGATGACGAGTTCGGTCGCACTTCCTTCGGCGCGCCGGAACAGCACCGCGCGCGCCCCGCCCCAGTCCTCGCGCTCGGCCGCCTCGCGCGCGGCATCCCAGGCGCCGATCAGGTCGCGAGCCTCGACCGCGGGCAGCGATTCCGGGCCGAGCGGGACCTCGTAGAGCAGTGCGCCGGCGGGGCCGGGATGGATGCGAACCTGAACGTGCACCCCACCAGCATGGCGTGCGCGGGCCGCTTCCGCCATGAGAGATTCGGCAAGCGGAGGGTTGCGTCGGTGGCACGGCGCGCGCACGCTTGTGTATGCCGTCGGGGTCCGGCGGCAGGGGGCGGGGGATACGCATGGACGAGGCGTGGCGGTTGACCGCGGCAGCGGCGCGGGCGGCGATTGGCGCCGGCCGTCTGACACCGGAGGCTCTGGCCGAGGCGTGCCTGGCCCGGATCGCCGAGCGCGATCCGCTCGTGCGGGCGTTCGTCGCGCACGAGCCTCAGGCGGTGCGCGCGGCCGCGCGGCGGACGGACCCGGCGGCACCGCTCGGCGGGATCCCGGTGGGCGTGAAGGACGTGCTCGACACCGCCGATCTGCCGACCGGCTACGGCAGCCCGATCTATGCCGGGTTCCGTCCGCGCGCCGATGCGGCCGCGGTCGCCTGGACGCGCGCCGCCGGCGGGGTGGTGATGGGCAAGACGGTGACCACCGAGTTCGCCGTCCGCGCCCCGGGCCCGACGCGCAACCCGCTCAACCTTGCCCATACGCCGGGGGGCTCCTCCTCCGGTTCGGCGGCCGCGGTCGCGGATGGCATGGTGCCGCTTGCCTTCGGCACCCAGACGGCAGGCAGCGTCATCCGCCCGGCCGCCTATTGCGGGATCGTCGGCTACAAGCCGAGCTACGGGACGATCTCGCGCGCCGGCATGAAGGTGATGTCCGACAGCCTGGACACGATCGGGGTGATGGCGCGCTCGGTCGCCGACTGCGCGCTGTTCGCCGGCGTGGTCTCGGGTCGCGACCTCGGCGATCCGGACCGGGCGCCCGGCCGGCCTCCGCGCATCGGGCTCTGCCGCTCGCCCACCTGGCCGGCCGCGCTGCCGGAGACGCAGGCGCTCTGGGGCGACGTCACGGCGGCGCTGAACCGGGCCGGGGGAGCCGTGGTTGAGCGCGAACTCCCCACCTCGTTCGCCGCGCTCGTGGATGCGCATCCCGCGATCATGGTGGCGGAGACCGCACGCGCGCTGGGCTGGGAGCTGACCACCCAGGCGCCGCTGCTCTCGGCGGGGCTGAAGGAGCGTCACCTGCCCGCGCTCGCGTGGCCGCCCGAGCGGCTCGACGAGGCGCGCAAGGTTGCCCAGGGCTGCAACCTTGCCTTCGGACCGGCGCTGGAGGGGCTCGACGTGCTGGTCACGCCCTCGGCGCCCGGCGAGGCTCCGGAAGGGATCGGCTGGACCGGCGATCCGGCGTTCAACTTCCTCTGGACCACGCTGCGCGTGCCCTGCGTGACCGTGCCGGCGGGGCTCGGCCCGCGCGGGCTGCCGCTCGGGATCCAGATCGTCGGGCGGCGCGGCGACGACGCGGCGGTGCTCGCCTGGGCGCGCTGGGTACAGGCCGCGCTCGCCTGACCCGCGCCCAGGCGGCGGTTCGCTCAGCGTCGCGCCGGCTCGGCACCGTCCGGCGCGGCCTCGACCGGCGGCGCCGGCGGAGCGAGCACGCCGTCGGCGTCGGTGCCGAGCTCCGCGCGCCACGGCCGCCAGCGTTCCAGGGCGTAGAGCGCGCCGATCAGCAGTGCCGCGAAGCCGAGCGCGAGCGGCCAGAACGGCAGGTCGAGCAGGCCGTGCAGCGTCAGCTTGCCCGGTGACCCGGTGAGCAGCACCGGCCGCAGCACGGGCTCGAGATAGGCAAAGGTGAGCGCGCCGGCGAGCCCGCCGAGCAGCGTGACGCGCGCGTCGCGGTAGCCCACGCCGACCTGTGCCAGCACGGTGCCCGGGCAGGCGCCGGCGAGCGCGATGCCCACCCCGGTGACGAAGCCGCCCAGGAGCTGGGCGCCGTAGAGCACGGCCTTGGGGTCGAGCGTCGGGATCATCCCCGTCAGCGTGCCGAGCGCGAACACGATCAGCCCGGAGGCGACCGAGGCGAGGAAGATGCGCAGCATCAGGAAGTTCCTCAGCTGCATCTGACCCAGGATCACGCCTGGCTCGAACACCCGGCTCTTCTCGAGCAGGAACCCGAAGGCCACGCCCATCGCGAGGCCCGCGGCCATGGCGGCAAGGATGCTCATCGTTCGCTCTCCCTCGGCTCAGCGGAGCGCGCGCAGCAGCGTCGCGGTGGCGATGCCGCCGGCGAACATGGCGGCCACGGCCAGGAAGCCGGAGACGGCGAGCTGTGCCATGCCGGAAATGCCGTGGCCGGAGGTGCAGCCATCGGCGAGGCGGGCGCCAAACAGCAGCAGGAAGCCGCCCGCGAAGGCGAGGGCGAAGCGCACGCCCGGGTTCGAGGTGCCGAGCGAGCGCGTCCAGACCCGCGAGATGCCGGACCGGCGCGTGCCCGAGAGGCTCGCCGACAGCAGCGCGCCGAGCGCGATCCCGCCGACCAGCGCGACCTGCCACCAGTTCTTCGCGCCGTCGAGATACTTGCCGGCATAGGCGAGGCTGCGGATGGCCGGGTCGACCAGTTCCGCGATCGAGGCCGAGACGGTCACGTAGGAGGACGAGGCGCCAAGGGCGGTACCGAGTAGCAGGAAGGCCGGCACCTGGAGCAGCCCGATCAGCGCACCGGTGAGGTAGGGCGACCAGGCCCTGTCCGTCAGGCGTATCATGATGCGGCATCCCTTCACTTGCGCATCGCGCGCGGCTGGCGACATTCTTGGGCGCGAAGATATGCCTTCGTATATGCGAAGGCAAGAACCTTGTGGCAGGCACACGCTTGGCGCGGAAGCGGTCATGGACACGTCAATGATGGACACCGCCGCGCTCGACGAACGCGCCGAGGCGGCCTCCGACCTCCTCAAGTCGCTCGCCAACCCGGTGCGGCTGAAGATCCTGTGCGCGCTGGTGGACGGCGAGCGCTCGGTCGGCGCGCTCGCCGAGCGGATCGGCGTGCGCGAGACGGTCGTCAGCCAGCATCTGATGCGGCTGCGCGCCGAGGGGCTGGTGCGCAACCGCCGCGTCGCGACGTCGGTCTACTATACGATCACCGAGGGCCCGGCCCTCGGCGTGCTGAAGTCGCTCTACGAGGCGTTCTGCAAGCCCCCGGCCTGATCAGAGCCGCTTGGCGAACCAGGTGCGGAACCCGCCGGGCGGCAGATCGTCCAGCCGACCGAAAGGCGTGTAGCCCTGGCGCGCATAGAACCCGGGCGCCTGGAAGCTGTAGGTGTCGACATAGGCGCCGATGCAGCCGCGCCGCCGGGCCTCGTCCTCGGCCGCATGCAGCAGCGCCGCGCCGAGCCCCTGGCGCCGCTGAGCCTCGTCCACCCAGAGCCAGGCGACGAACAGCCAGTGCCAGAAGGTCTGCCCGCGCAGGCCCCCGGCCAGATGCCCCCGGGGGTCGCGTGCGATGATCCAGAGCGGGCGGGACTCCGCTGGACCCGCCGCCGACTCGTTGAATGTCGCAAGGGCCTCGCCGAGCGCATCGACGATCGCGGGATCAGGCTCGGTCGCGAGGGTCAGCGCGATCCCCGCAGGCGGTGTCATCCCTTGGCCGCGCGCGGGTCGCCGGCCAGCGCCTCGGTGGTGTCGAAATCGCGCATCACCGCGTCGTCGGCCATCTCGACCTCGTGCACCGCCTCGGCGTGCTCGCCGGCGAGGTGGCGCGCGCCGACATCGCCGGTCACGCCGCGCACCGCGGCGAAGAAGCGTCTTCCCCACAGCATCGGGTTGCCCTGCTTGCCGCGGAAGGTCGGCATGACGATCTCGCGGCCCTCGTCGGGATCGAACGCCGCCATCAGCCGGTCCAGCATCGGCGCGGTGACCAGCGGCATGTCGCCGAGACAGACCAGCGCCGCGTCGACATCCGGCGGCAGCGCATCGACCCCGGCGCGCAACGACGAGGAAAGCCCCTGCGCGTAGTCGGGATTGTGCACGAACACCACCTCGCGGCCCGGCAATGCGGCACGCACCGCCTCGGCCTCGTGGCCGGTGACCACGATCACGGGGCGCGCGCGGCTCGCCAGCACGTTGTCGACCACGCGCGCGATCATGGTCTTGCCGGTGCGGTCCTTCACCAGCAGCTTGTTCAGCGGCGCCATCCGGCGCGACCGTCCGGCCGCGAGCACGAGCGCGGCGATGCGGCTGCCGCGCTTCGGCGCCGGGCCCTGGTCCTCGTCCGGGGCGCGCGCGCGCGGCAGCGGGCGGAGCTCGATCTCCTTCAACAGACCCCCCACACCCATGTCCATGATGTCGCGCGCGCCGAGCGGCAGATCGGCCATCCGCCGCTGCAGTACCCACTCCACCCCGTTCAGCTTCGGGCGGCGCGCGCCGCCCGGCAGCACCACGGCGGGGATGCCGTCGATCGCGCCGAAGCACAGCAGGTTGCCCGGATCGACCGGCATGCCGAAGTGATGGATCGTGCCGCCCGCGCGCAGGATCGCGGCCGGGCAGACATCGCGCCGGTCCACCACCGCCGACGCCCCGGCGATCAGCAGGATGCGCGCGCCGGCATCCTTCAGCCGTTTCAGCGCGGCCGCGACCTCGGCCGTGTCGTGGTTGCAGCGCTCCTCCGGCAGCAGCTCGGCCCCGAGCGCGACGACGCGGTCGCGCGTCGCCTCCACCGTGCCGTCCAGCACGCTCTCCTTGGTCGCGGCGAGCCGCGTCAGCACCAGCCCGACCTCGCGGCCGGTGAAGGGTCGCACCTCCAGCAGCGGACCGCCCTGGCGCGCGATCGCAGCCGCCGCGGCGACGATGCGACGATCGACCGCGAACGGAATGATCTTCACCGTTGCCACCATGTCGCGCGGCTGAACCACGCTCCAGGGCGGCAGGGTCGCGAGCGTGACCGCCTCATCGAGCCGGTTCAGCCGCTCGATGCGTGCGCGGTCGAGCAGCAGGAGCCCGTGCGTCCCGGCGCTGAGGTTCACCCGGCCGGTCGCAGCGCGGGTGCGTGCGAGCAGCGGGCCGAGACAGGCATCGGCGAGCCGGTCGGCCGCCTCGTCCTCGGCGACGTCGTCGGTCTCGAGCCGCGCGACGATCACGCGCGCGATCCCGGCGGAGGCGAGCGCGAGGGCGTCCTCGCGCGTCAGCACGCGGCCCTTCTTCAGCATCCGCCCGCCCGCCTTGACGGAATGGGCGAGGATCGCGCCGGCGGCGTCCTCGACCGCCTCTTCGCCGAACGTCATGCCGCCTCGCGTGCGGGGGAAACCAGGGGCGCGCGACGGCGCACCGCGACGATCTCGGCCATGATCGCGAGCGCGATCTCGGGCGCGGTCTCGGCCTCGATCGCAAGGCCGATCGGCCCACGGATGCGCGCCAGCGTCTCGCGGGAATGTCCGAGCTCCGTGAGCCGCGCGAGCCGTGCCGCGTGCGTGCGCCGGGAGCCGAGCGCGCCGATGTAGAACGCATCCGAGCGCAGCGCGGCATCGAGCGCGGGATCGTCCAGCTTGGGATCGTGCGTCAGCGTCACCACCGCACTCCGGCTGTCGGGTCTCAGCTCCGCCATCGCCTCGTCGGGCCAGCGGTGGTCGAGCGTCACGCCGGGGAAGCGCTCGTCGGTCGCGAAGGAGCGGCGCGGATCGATCACGGTCACGGCGAAGCCGAGCGGCGGGGCCATCGGCGCGAGCGCCTGCCCGATGTGCACCGCGCCGACCACGATCAGCCGGAGCGGCGGGTTGTGGGGATGGAGGAACCACCGCGCGCCCTCGACCTCGACCGTGCGCGCGACGTCGTCGGCGAGGGCCTGCTGCGCCGCCGCCACCACCGTCTTGGGCAGGTTCGCGCCATGCGTGCCGTCGGGTCCGAGCAGCGCCTGCGCGCCGTCCGGCAGCCTGGTCGCCAGCAGCACGGGACGCTTGGCCTTGCGCGCGGCCTGGAGTGCCTGGAACAGGGTCGGCGTCATCCGAGTTTCTCGACCAGCACGCTCACCTTGCCGCCGCAGGCGAGCCCGACCTCCCAGGCGCGCTCGTCGGTCACGCCGAAGGACAGCACCCTTGGCGTCCCGCTCGCCATCACCTCGCGCGCCGCGTCCGCCACCGCGCCCTCGATGCAGCCGCCCGAGACCGAGCCGGCCATGCGTCCCGACGCGGTGACCGCAAGGCGCGAACCGGCCGGGCGCGGCGACGAGCCCCACGTCTCGACCACGGTCGCCAGCGCCACGGTCTCGCCGTCCGCCACCCACTGTCCTGCGGTCGTCAGGATGTCCTCGGTATCGCCGGTCATGCGGCCGTCCTCCTGGCCTGGGGGGCCGACAAGGCGTGCACCAGCCCCTGGATGCTGTCGATATTGTGCGCGGGGCGGAAGTCGTCCACGTGCGGCAGCATCGCCTTGATCCCTGTGGCCTTCGGCTCGAACCCCTGGAAGCGCAGCAGCGGGTTCAGCCAGATCAGGCGGCGGCAGGATTTGTGCAGCCGCTCCATCGCCTCGGCGAGCCCCGCGCCCCCCTCGCGGTCGAGCCCGTCGGTGATCAGCAGCACGGTCGCCCCCTGGCCGAGCACGCGCCGGCCCCACTCGCGGTTGAAGCGGGCGATCGCCTCGCCGATGCGCGTGCCGCCGGACCAGTCGGGCACCATGGCGCTGACCATCTGGAAGGCCGCCTCGGGGTCGCGATGGCGGAAGGCGCGGCTGACGTTGGTGAGCCGCGTGCCGAACAGGAAGGTGTGGGTGCGCGTGCGGGTGGAGGCGACCGCGTGCAGGAAGTGCAGCAGGATCGGCGCGTAGCGGCCCATCGAGCCGGAGATGTCGCACAGCGCGACGAGCGGCGGGATGCGGGTGCGCCGGCGGCGGCGCGCGATCTCCACCAGCGCGCCGCCCTCGCGCAAGGACCGGCGCAGGGTCTCGCGCAGATCGGCGCGGGGCCCGAGTGGATCGGGCCGGAAGCGGCGCGAGGGCATCGCATCGAGCGGGAGCGTCAGACGGGCGATCGCCGCACGCGCCGCGCGGATCTCGGCCTCGCTCATCGCCTCGAAGTCCATCCGGCGCAGCCGTTCCTCGGCGGAGGCGACGAGGCGTGCCTCGATGCGCTGCTCCTCCTCGGGCGGGCGGGGTGGCTCCTTCGGCCGGGTCTGCGGCGCCATCGCCTCGGCCGCCCGGCGCGCGCCCGCCTTCGGCTTCTGCGGCTCGGCCGGGCGGCGCAGCCCGTCGAGGGCGGCCATGATGCTCTCGGCGATGTTGCGGTCCGGGTTGCGCCAGAACAGCGTGAAGGCAGCGTCGAACACGTTCCAGTGCTCGTGGCGCGTCGCCATCACGGCGCGCAGCGCGGCGTGCACGTCGCGCTTGCGGGTCAGGTCGATGTGCAGCAGCGCGTGCTGCGCCTCGATCACCTGGCCGGGGCCGACCGGCAGGCCGGCGCGGCGCAGCATCCGGCCGAAATGCAGCACGTTCAGGGGAAGGCGGCCGCCGCCCTCGGCGGCAGGGATCATGGGAGGCTCGTCGCGGCGAGGCCCTCACCCTGACCCTCTCCCACTGGCGTGGGAGAGGGGACCCGGCGGCGACGTTGCGTCCCCTCTCCCACCGTGCGGGAGAGGGACAGGGTGAGGGCACGCGTCATCCCGCCTTCGCCTCGGCGACCAGCGCGGCCGCCTGCTCGCCGCGGATGCGCGCGATGTCGTCCTGGTACTTGAGCAGCACGCCGAGCGTTTCGTCCACGCGCTGGGGATCAAGCTCGATCGCGTCCAGATGGGCAAGCGCGCCGCACCAGTCGATGGTCTCGGCGACACCGGGGGTCTTGAACAGGTCCATCTCGCGCAGCCGCTGCACGAACGCGACCACCTGGAACGACAGCTTCTCGGCCGCCTGCGGCGCCTTCAGCGCCAGGATCGCGCGCTCGCGGGCCGCGTCCGGGAAATCGACCCAGTGATAGAGGCAGCGCCGTCGCAGCGCGTCGTGGATCTCGCGCGTGCGGTTCGAGGTGATGACCACCACCGGCGGGTCCGCGGCGCGGATCGTGCCGAGCTCCGGGATCGTCACCTGCCAGTCGGCGAGCAGCTCCAGCAGGAACGCCTCGAACGGCTCGTCGGCGCGGTCGAGCTCGTCGATCAGCAGCACCGCCGGGCCGCCCTCGGGGCTGATCGCCTGCAGCAGCGGGCGTTCGATCAGGAAGCGGCGGTCGAAGATGCCCTTCGCCAGCCGGTCCTTGTCGCGCTCGCCGGCGGCCTCGGCGAGCCGGATCTCGAGCAGCTGGCGGGTGTAGTTCCAGTCGTAGAGCGCCGAGGCGAGGTCGAGCCCGTCATAGCACTGCAGCCGCACCATGCGCCGGCCGAGTGTCTTCGACAGCACCTTGGCGATCTCGGTCTTGCCGACCCCGGCCTCGCCCTCGAGGAACAGCGGTCGCTGCATCCTCAGCGCGAGATGCACCGCGGTGGCGAGCGCGCGGTCGGCGACGTAGTCGCCGCGGGCGAGCAGCCCGAGCGTCTCGTCCACGCCCACGGGAAGGGGTAGTGCGTCCATCTCTCGTCTCAGCCCAGCATCCGGCCCAGCGCCAGCAGACCCAGCACGAACAGCACTGTCAGCGCGACCCAGACGGGAAGGCCGAGCCCCTTCACAGCACCATCAGGCCGACGATCGCGACCCAGGCACCGATCGAGAGCCAGACCCAGGTGGGCAGGCCGAACATCTCGGTCGGCACCGGGAACGGGACGCGTGCGGGACCGGCGGGCACGGGCGCGGCCTCGGCCGCCTCGGCACCCGGCGGCGGGCCGCCGACACGGGCGGCGAAGCGATCGAAGAACTGGTCGGCCATGCTGCGCGCGGTGCTGTCGATCAGCCGCGCGCCGAGCTGGGCCATCTTGCCGCCGACCTGGGCCTTGACGTCGTAGGTCATCAGCGTCGCCCCCGGCCCGTCATCGGCAAGCCGCACCGTGGCCCCGCCCTTGGCGAAGCCCGCGACCCCCCCCTGGCCCTCGCCCGAGATCGTGTAGCCGTTCGGCGGGTCGAGATCCGAGAGATGCACCTTGCCGGCGAAACGCGCGTTCATCGGCCCGATCCGCACGGCGACGCGCGCGGTCATCTCGGTGTCGGACACTTTCTCGATGTGCTCGCAGCCGGGGATGCTGTCCTTCAGCACCTCGGGGTCGTTCAGCGCCTGCCAGACGGTCTCTCGCGGCGCGGGGATGCGCCGCTCGCCGGTCATGTCCATCGGGGGGTCATCCTGCGCGTTATAGGGCGCCGGACCATAGCCACCGAGGCGGGGAGCGGCAAGGCGCGCCGCCCCGATGCCCGGAACGGGCGGGGCGTTCCGTTCGGTCGGGCCTCAGCGCCCGACGCGTCGGGCAAGCATGCCGACGCCCTCGTTGCGCAGCGTGTTCCGATCGAGGACCTCGAACGTGTAGGTGTCGGACGTGTACCCGGAGGTCAGCGTCAGCGCGAACTGGCGATCGGAGAGCGGGGTCGTGCTCCATGTGCCCGCGATCGGCATCGATACCGGTCCGCCAGGACCAACCTGGCTCTGCATGATCCCGGTATATTGCCCGTCGGGCGTGCAGCGGATGTTGATCATGACGTTCAACCGTCCCATCGGCCCCTGAATGGCGTGCGGGATGTGCCAGGCGCCGACCATGAGTTGACGGAAGTCGCGGACCGTCTGCTCGGGCGGCGCCGCCCCGAACAGTGCGGCGAGCTCCTGCACCTCTCCGGCCCGCTGCCAGGCGGGGGTGCCGCGCTTCCAGACCAGTGTGTCTCGGGTGATCTGGCCAGCCTGGATGCGCGCGGCGACGTCGTTCAAGGTGAACGGGCCCTCGGCGGCTCCGCCACGCTCGACATGGAACATGACGGACGGTGGCGGTGGCGGCCGGTCGGGCAGCGGCGGCGGCTGGTCGCGCGCGGGCAGCGGCGGTGGCCCATCGCGCGGTGGCGTCGCGGGCGAGGGCCGTGCGCCGGCGCCGGGCGTCGTCCCCTCGGTCGGGGCCCGCCCCCGCTGAGGCGTCGTGGCCGCGGCGATGCCGCTCGCAGCACAGAGCATCCCGGACAATCCGGTAAGGATCACAGCGCGGCGCCGTCCCGTGCGCGTGACGATCATTGCAGTGCCCCCACGCAATGATGCAGCCAGATTAAGTCTAGTTCACGAGCGCGACGAATCCAACGAAAAACGCCGCGTCGCCTTGGCGTTTCGCCGCGCAGCGACCCTTGCGACGTCATCGCGTTGCGCTACCGTCGTGCCCCAGCCTTCCTTGCCCGCCGGGTGCCGATGTCCTTCCGCAAAGTCGTGCCTGTGCTGATCGCGCTCGGCGTGTTGATCGCGGCTGCCCCGGCCGACGCTGCCGAGCAGGGCGTCGACGGCCGCGCGCTCTCCCTCTGGTGGGTGCTGCCCTTCGCCGGCGTGCTGCTGTCGATCGCGATCGTGCCGCTGATCTCGCCGCACTGGTGGCACCGCTTCTACGGCCTCGTGATGCTCGCCTGGGCGCTCGCCTTCGTCGTTCCGGCCGCATTCACCTTCGGCCCCGAGCCGATCACCGACATGGTGCTGCACACGGCGCTGCTCGAATACGTGCCGTTCCTGATCCTGCTGTTCGCGCTGTTCACGGTCGCCGGCGGGGTACACCTCGCGGGCACGCTGCGGGGTACGCCCGGTACCAACACAGCCCTGCTCGCCTTCGGTACCTCGATCGCCAGCCTGACCGGCACCACCGGCGCCTCGATGCTGCTGGTGCGCCCGATCCTGCGCGCCAACCGCGACCGCAAGCATCGCGCGCATACGATGGTCTTCTTCATCTTCCTCGTATCGAACATCGGCGGCTCGCTCACCCCGCTCGGCGATCCGCCGCTGTTCCTCGGCTTCCTCAAGGGCGTGGCGTTCTTCTGGCCGACCCAGCACCTGTTCGCGCCGATGCTGGTGCTGGCCGCGGTGCTGCTGCTGATCTACCACCAGATCGAGAGCCGCTATTTCCACCGCGAACCCGACGAGATTCGCGAGACGCCCGAAGCCGCCGAGCCCCTGCGGATCCAGGGCGGGGTGAACATCCCGCTGCTGCTGATGGTGGTGCTGGTGGTGCTGATGGAGGGCGTGTGGCACCCCGGCGCGGTGACGTTCCTCAAGCAGCACATCGCCATCGAGGTGGTGGTCGGCGACGTGCTGATGCTGGCGATCGCCGCCTACTCGATCTGGGCGACGCCCGCGCTGGTGCGCAACGCCAACGGCTTCACCTGGGGCGCGATGATCGAGGTGGCGAAGGTGTTCGCCGCGATCTTCGTCACCATCATCCCTGCGATCGCAATCCTGCAGGCCGGGCGCGAGGGCGCCCTCGCCGCACTGGTCGCGGCCACCTCGGACGCGAACGGGAACCCCGACCCGACGATGTATTTCTGGCTCTGCGGCCTCTTGTCCTCGTTCCTCGACAACGCGCCGACCTATCTCGTGTTCTTCAACCTCGCCGGCGGCGACGCGCAGGCGCTCATGGGACCGCTCGCGCCGGTGCTGGGCGCGATCTCGGCCGGCGCCGTGTTCATGGGGGCGAACAGCTACATCGGCAATGCGCCCAACTTCATGGTGCGCGCGATCGCCGAGGAGCAGGGCGTGAAGATGCCCTCCTTCCTCGGCTATGTCGGCTGGGCGACCGTGTTCCTGATCCCGAATTTTGCGTTGCTGACGCTGATCTTCTATCGCTGATGCGAACAGCGACCGGAGGACGCGATGACCTATCTCACGGCGGAGGGACTGCCCGGCGAACCGGCGGGCGTGCGGTTCCGCGCCCTGGTGAGCCGCGGCGGCATCCTTGAGATTCCCGGTACACACAACGGGATGGCCGGGATCCTGGCGAAGCGCGCCGGCTTCGAGGCGCTCTACCTCTCCGGCGCGGCGATGACCGCCTCCATGGGCATTCCCGATCTCGGCATCATCACGGTGGACGACGTCTGCTTCTTCGTCCGCACGATCAGCCGCGCCACCGGCCTGCCGATCCTGGTGGACGGCGACACCGGCTATGGCGGCGTGCTGAACACCATGCACATGGTGCGCGCCTTCGAGGATGCGGGTGCGGCAGCGGTGCACATCGAGGACCAGGAACTGCCCAAGAAGTGTGGGCATCTGAACGGCAAAAAACTGGTCGAGCCCGCCGAGATGGCGGCCAAGGTCGCGGCGGCGAAGCGTGCCGCGCGCCATCTCTACGTGATCGCGCGCACCGATGCCGCCGGCGTCGAGGGGTTCGAGGCCGCGGTCGAGCGCGCCAGGCGCTATCTCGACGCCGGCGCGGATGCGATCTTCCCTGAGGCGCTCACCAGCCGCGACGACTTGGCCCGCTTCGCCGAGGCCGTGCGCGCGCCGCTGCTCGCCAACATGACCGAGTTCGGCCGTACGCCCTACCTCACCGCCTCCGAGTTCAAGGCGCTCGGCTACCGCATGATCATCTGGCCGGTCTCCTCGCTCCGGGTCGCGGCGAAGGCCCAGGCGGAACTCTACGCGGCGATCCGGCGCGACGGCGGCACGATGCACGTGCTCGACCGGATGCAGACCCGCGCCGAGCTCTACGCCACGATCGGGCTCGGCGAGTACGAGGGTCTCGACGCCTCGATCGCGGCGACGGTGGTACCGCCGGACCTGCGCCCGGCGGCGGAGTAGCGATCAGAAGGTGCGCGCGATCGCCTCCTTGAGTCGCTTCTCGAGCGCGCCGCGCGCGGCCGCCGCGTCCTTCTCCATCGCCACCTCGAACTCGTCGAGCACTGGTGCGATGCCCTTGCGGAACCGGTCGTAGAACTCCGGGATCGGCAGCTTCTCCCAGACCGGGTAGAGCAGGTCGATCACGATCGGGCAGAACCAGGTCCAGGCCCAGCCGTAGCGCTGCGCGAGGTGGCAGGTCCGCGCGGTCGCCGAGGACTGGCTCCAGTTCGGCGTGTCGCCGCTGTAGTGGATGGAGTCGGCGTAGTCGTAGGCCTCGCGCGCGCTGATCGTGCCGTCGCCGTTGCTGTCGGGGTTGGAAGCAAGAGCGCCGCCATAGGGCGTGTGGCCCGCCATCGCCGCGATCCAGTCGCGCGCGAAGAAGTCGAACTCGGCATTGCCCCAGGAGGACTGGTCCTCGACGGTGGCCGAGGCGACCGAGGTGTACTGGGCAGGGCTGTTGGCGATGATCGGCGCGTTGAACCCGCCGGCGTGGCACTGCTCCATCATCACCACGAGGCAGCGGAACTTCGGCAGGGTCTTGAGCTTCGCCGCGAAGTCGGCAGCGAAGTAGTCGGCGCCGGACTGGACGCAGAGATAGGACTTGCCCCAGCCGCCCCAGCCGCCATGGTTGTTGGTGTGGATCAGCAGCGAATCCTCGGGCTTGAGGCGCGCGGCGATGTCGTCGAGTGCCGCGTCGAGATCGGCCTTGGTGCCCTTGCCCTTGATCGGCATGCGGTAGGCGGTGTTGTCGCCCGGCCAGGCGGCGATCGGCTTGGGGTTGCCGTTGTAGTTCAGCGTGCCGTCGTGGTTCAGGCAGATGATGTCGGCATCCGGCATGCCGTAATGGTCGCGCAATGTCCGGTACAGGAACTCCATGTCGTTCACGTGCCGCGCGTTCGAGGCGCCGGAGAACAGGATCGCATAGCGCTTGCCCTTGGGCACGCGCTTGAAGCAGCCCGGGCGCGGGCGGATCGGCCAGTAGAGGCCCGGGCGCAGCGCGATCGGCTCGTGGAAGGTGCGCAGCGCGATCTTCGGCGTGCGCATCTCCGGTGGGAAGCGGGCGGCGATTTCGGTGTAGGGCTCGCCGGTCCTGGCGTTGCACAGGATGTAGCGGCAGGGATGCGACCAGTTCGCCCCCGGCATCTCGTCGGCGAACACGACGATGCTGTCCTGCGCGATCGGGATCGCCTGACGGTAGGCCAGCACGCGTGCGCCGGCGATGATCGGCGTGGTGACGACCGAGAGATTCGTGGTCTCGACCTGGCGCGGCGAGAGCGCGCGCACGGCGAGTTCCATCGCGCGCCTGACCGCGGGGGGTTCGGGGGCGATGGGTTCCGGCTTCGTCACGAGTGCCATGGGTCCTGTTCTCCTCTTCCCCGGCATGGGTGGGGATGCGTGGCGCGCGAGGCGTCAGTCGGGGGGATCGAAGGGGGCGGCGAGCGTCCAGTCCGGCACGGTCGCACCCTTGGCGATCGCGTGCAGCGTCGGCGCGGCGCCACGCAGGAACGGCGGATGGGTCGCGTCCGTCCCCTGCACGGCGCCGGTGACGAGATCGATCAGCAGATAGCGGCAGCGATGGCCCCAGTTCGCCTCGGGCGCGAGATCGAGAAACGCGAGCGCGGATGGCTGCCCGGCGGTGAGCGTATCGCGGCCGGTGGAGACGGCCTTACCCGGCTCGATCACACGACGGTCGAGATAGAGTACGGCACCACGAAGCTGCTCCGCCGGGATGGCAGCGATCACCCGGCGGGCGACCTCCGTCCAGTCCGTCATGCACCGGCCCTCCGCGTTCGCCGCTCCCGGCCGTCATGCGAGCGGTATGATGCAGACTAGCAATAAACCGCCCGGGAGTCGAGCGCCATCGTCGCGCCGTCGCGGCGCCGAGGGCTACGGCCGCGACGCCGAGGCGCGCTGCGCCTCCGCCCTGGAGGCTGACGGGTTCGTGATCCTCGCCCGCCGCCGCCGTACCCAGGCCGGCGAGATCGACCTCGTCGCCCGGCGCGGCGATCTCACCGTGATCGTCGAGGTGAAGGCGCGCGCCCGGGCGGCGGAGGCGGCCGAGACCGTCTCGCCCCGCCAGCGCGCCCGCCTGCTCGCCGCGGCCGAGGCGCTGATGGCCGAAGAGCCCGCCTGGTTCGGGTCGGAACTGCGTTTCGACGTGCTGGTGGTGGGCCGCGACGGCACGCTGCGCCGGATCGCGGATGCGTTCCGGGCGGGGGACTGATCCGCGCCCCGGGGGCTGGTCAATCGCCCATCAGCACCTACTCTCTCGCCAGTTCAATCCCCGGGAGAGCCCCTGATGCCGGACACCTCCATGCCCGACGGCACGACCATGCGCTTCGGGATCGGCCAGCCCGTGCCGCGCAACGAGGATCCCGTGCTGCTGACCGGGCAGGGCCGCTACACCGACGACGTCACGCTGCCGGGCCAGCTCTGGTGCGCGATCGTGCGCAGCCAGCACGCGCACGGCGTGATCCGCGGCATCGACACCGAGGCCGCAAAGGCGATGCCCGGCGTGCTCGCGGTCTACACCGGGGCCGATCTCGACGCGGCCGGGTACGGCCGGCTCCGCTGCACGCTGCCGATGACCAACGCCGACGGCACGAAGATGGAGGCGCCCGAGCGCGGCGCGCTGGCGACCGATCGGGTGCGCTATGTCGGCGATCCGGTCGCCTGCGTGATCGCGGAGACGCGCACCCAGGCACGCGACGCCGCCGAGGCGGTGTTCGTCGATGTCGATCCACTGCCCGCGGTGACCGAGGCCTCCGCCGCCGCCGCGCCGGATGCGCCTCTGCTGTTCGACCGCCCGGGCGGCAACATTGTGCTCGACTTCCACTACGGCGACCGCGCGAAGGTCGCGGACGCCTTCGCCGGGGCCGCGCACCGGGTGACGGTGCCGCTCCGCAACAACCGCGTCGTGGTCGCGGCGATGGAGCCCCGCTCCGCCCTCGCCGAGTACGATGCCGCCTCGGGCCGCTACACACTCCATGCTGGCTGCCAGGGCGTGTTCGGGCTGCGCAACCAGCTCGCCGGCGACATCCTCAAGGTGCCGACCGACAAGGTGCGCGTGCTGAGCGGCAATGTCGGCGGGTCGTTCGGCATGAAGGCGTCGGCCTATCCCGAGTATGTGTGCCTGTTCCACGCCGCGAAGGAGTTCGGCCGGCCGGTGAAGTGGACCGATGACCGGTCGGGCAGCTTCGTCTCGGACCAGCACGGCCGTGACCACGAGGTGGTGGGCGAGCTCGCGCTCGACGCGCAAGGCCGGTTTCTCGCCGTGCGCCTGACCGCCTACGCCAACCTCGGTGGCTACATGGCGACGGTCTCCCCCCTGATGGGCACGGGCAACTTCGTCAAGAACGTGCAGTCGAACTACGCCACACCGCTGATCGAGGTGGCAACGAAGTGCGTGATGACCAACACCACGCCCGTTTCGGCCTATCGCGGCGCGGGGCGCCCTGAGGGTAACTACTTCATGGAGCGGCTGATCGAGGCCGCCGCGCGCGCGAGCGGCATCCCGGCGATCGAGCTGCGTCGGCGCAACCACATCCGCCCGGATGCCTTCCCCTACACGACCGCCTCAGGCTCGACCTACGACAGCGGCGACTTCACCACCCTGTTCGACAAGGCGCTCGAGGCTGCCGACTGGGACGGGTTCGCCGCGCGGCGCGCCGAGGCCAAACTGCGGGGGAAGCTGCGCGGCGTCGGCGTTGGCAACTACCTCGAGGTCACCGCGCCGCCGACCAAGGAGATGGGCGGGATCCGCTTCAACGCCGACGGAACGGTAACGATCATCACCGGCACGCTCGACTACGGCCAGGGCCACTGGACGCCGTTCGCGCAGATCCTGAGCGCCGAGCTCGGCGTGCCGTTTGGCGCGATCCGGCTGGTACAGGGCGACTCCGACCTGCTGATCGCCGGCGGCGGCACGGGCGGGTCGAAATCGCTGATGGCCTCGGGGGCGGCGATCGTCGAGGCCTCGGAGAAGGTGGTTGAGAAGGGCAGGCGCGCGGCCGCGCACATGCTTGAAGTGGCGGAGGCCGATATCGAGTTCGGCGCCGGCCGCTTCGTCGTCGTCGGCACCGATCGCGGTGTCGGCATCATGGCGCTCGCCGCCGCGCTGCGCGATGGGCGGATCAAGGGCGAGGGGGTGCCGGCGAGCCTCGATGTCGATCATGTATTCGACGCCGCGCCGTCGGCGTTCCCGAACGGCTGCCACGTCGCCGAGGTGGAGATCGATCCCGACACCGGCGTGGTCGAGGTGGTGGCCTACACCTCGGTGAACGACTTCGGCACGATCGTGAACCCGCTGCTGGTCGAGGGCCAGGTGCATGGCGGTGTCACGCAGGGCATCGGCCAGGCGCTGATGGAGCGCGTGGTCTATGACGAGACCGGACAGATCCTCACCGGCAGCTTCATGGACTACGCCCTGCCGCGCGCGGCCGACCTGCCGCCGATCGGCTTCGCATCCCACCCGGTGCCGGCCCGGACCAACCATCTCGGCGCCAAGGGCTGCGGCGAGGCGGGCTGCGCGGGCTCGCTGCCCTCGATCATGAACGCGGTGATCGACGCGCTGCGGCCGCTCGGCATCACCGAGCTCGACATGCCGGCCACCCCCGCGCGTCTGGCGCGCGATCCGGCAGGCGCGCAGGGCGGCGTAGCCCGCCGCATCACGGCGTCACCGGTCGTCGTCTTCCCGCAGGCGGGGACCGGCGCCCTCTGGGTGAGATGCTGCACGGGAGCGCCCGCACGACACCGGCGGTCCGTCGCGCAATCCAGCCTGGCCAGAGGAGCCTGAGGGGCCTGCGCGAGACCACCGTGCGCGTCTGCCTGCCGGCGGGCCGGGCCCGGGCGCTGACAAGTCAGCGGGAAGGCCCGGCCGAAGGCGGAAACGGCGAGGCGCCGGCGCGCGTGGTCGCGAACCGCCGCACGACAGTGTCGAGCAGCCGCGAGACCGGCCCGTCGGTCGCACCCCGCTCCCACAGGCTGCCGCAGAAGGTGATCGAGCCGACCGAGAACACGGCTCCGCCGTGCGGCGTCGCGAACGCGACGATCTCGGCGCGCAGCAGCGCCTCGGGCGCCTCGCCGCTGACGGTGGCGAGATTGGTCAGCACCTCCTCCGGCACCAGCATCATGCTGGCGGGCGGATCGGCGCTCCGCGCCAGGATCGCCGCCTCCTCCGGCGTGCCGAGACGCACATCGGCGCGGTCCATCTCGAATCCGGCCGCGCCGCCACCCGACAGCCCGGCGTCGCCGAACACCTCGGGCACGCCCTCGAACATCCACGACCAGCGCGGCTCGTAGGAGGCCGGCAGGCGTCGGTAATGCGTTCCCTCGAACCGGCCCTGCGCGGTGAAGCCGACGCCGACCAGCGCCTGCGGCGGCCGCCGGTTGCGCCGCCACAGCCCGCCGAGCTGCCCGTCGAGCTGATGGCAGTACTCGCCCGGCTCGCACTCCCAGGTGCGGATGCCGCCCTCGGCCCGGCGGACCTCGATCAGGTGCGGCCGGGCGGGGTCGCGGGCGATCCGCCAGTAGAACCCGTTGCCGCCGAGATAGACCAGCCGCCCGCCGCTGTCGCGGTACTGCGTCAGCGCATCGAGCGTGCGCGCGGTGTGGTACTCGGGATGGCTGCCGGTCAGCACCACGCGATAGGGCGCGAGCAGTGCCACGCCCTCATCATCGAGATCCTCGTCGGTGACGATGTCGAGCGTGTGTCCCTTCGCCTCCGCCCAGGCGAGGATGTGCGTGTCGGCAGGGTAGTGCCGCAGCCCCGAGCCGCGCGGATCGTCGTAGAACAGGAAGCCCGGGCGCATGGTCAGGATCGGCCGTAGCCGCGAGGAGAGGGCGATGCCACTGCCGTCGTCGTGGCGCTGGTAGGTGGAGCGGCCGAGCGCCGGGTGGTCGTCCGGATGGAACGGATAGGCGCCCCAGGCGGCAACCCGCGCGCGGTAGGACCCGGTCGCCAGGCTGCGCGAGAAGTTGGCATAGGCCTGGTAGGTGAAGGTGGAGGCGAGGAAGGCGATCGACGCATGCGGCCCCTCGCGGCGCGGCAACACGTAGAACGGCAGCCAGTCCTCGCCGCCCTCGCCGGCGAGGTGGAACGCGTAGGCGCCACTCGGCAGGTCGTCGGGGATCGTGTAGCGGAATGTCTCGTCCCAGCCGCAGTCCTCGAGATCGTCGGCATGGAAGTGGATCGCGGCATAGTCCTCCGGCGCATGGCGCCAGCACGTCTCGCGGCCGGACCAGCGGGCGCCGACCACGCCGCGCGTCGGCGCGTTCACGAGCCGGCCGTGATGCGCGCCCGGGCCGGTATCGGTCAGCGTCATCGTGTCGATGCCGATGCCGAAGTCCCAGCGTGCACGGATCGCGGAGGGGGCGCAGGGCAGGGCGAGCGCGTCGGGCCAGGACGCAGGAGCGGCGGCGAGGCTCACCGGGTCCTCGATCCTGCCGCTGAGATGCGCGTGCGGCGCGGCGGCCTCGGCGGCGGCGAAGGTGATGGGGCCGGCGGACCACGGCGCGGTGCCGGGCAGGTCGGCCGAGGCGGTCGCGGCGCTGCCCCCCAGCTCCGTCATGCCGAGCGTGGCCCGGCTCGACATCGGATCATGCGCGAGCCAGAGGCGATACCAGCGCTCGGGCCGCATCCGCGCGTCGAGCGACAGCGCACAGGTCTGTCCGCCGAGCGTCAGCGCGGCCGAGGGGCCGGCCGCACCCGCGCGCAGCAGGATGCGATCCGCCCCGCTCTCGGCGCCGAGCACGGCGGCCGGTTCGCCCGGCGTGCGGAACGACACCAGCGCGGCCCAGCAGCGCGGCGTGTCGGCCGCGAATGCCGGACCGCGCGGCACAAGCCCCCAGGAGCCGATCGCGACCGGCTGGGGTCGCGCGTCCACCACGGTGTCGAGACGATCGTGCAGGGCCGTGAGCCGCATGCCCGGCCCCGCAGGGTTCGGGTCGGCCGAACCGACGCGCACGAGCCGCAGCCGGAGCGGGCCCGGCCCGGCAACGCTGACAAAGCCCCGCAGCGTCCCGCCGGGACGCGCCGAGAGGCGGTCGAGATACCCGGCGATCGCCGGCAGCGTGCGGTTCATCGCGCCACCCATTTCATCACATGAGTCGCGGCGAGGGCGAGCGTGCCGTCCTCCTTGCGCACCTCGACCGGACTGACGGTGCGCGCGGCCGCCTCGTCCACCGTGCCGACGGTGTAGGTCGCGGTCAGCGTCTCGCCCGGATACACCGGTGCGACGAACCGCACGCGGTCATAGCCGAGCGAGAGCGCGACCCCCTCGGCTCCGCCTTCGCGCGCCCGCTTCGCGATCATGGCCGCGACCGTGCTGCACAGGCCGAGCACCAGCGCGCCATGCGCGATGCGCCGGCCGAGCGGCGTGGTCCGCGCATAGGCCTCGTCCATGTGGATCGGGTCGAAGTCGCCGGTGATGCCGGCGAACAGCACGAGATCGGTCTCGGTCAGCGTCTTGCTGAACGACACGCTGTCGCCGGGGGCCACGCCGAGCCGCATCGTTCACTCCGCCGCCCTGGCGAGGGTTGCAAGTCGGGCCGGGGCCGGCCGGGCGGGGCGTTGCGCGAGGTCGCCGGCAAGCCCCATCCGCGCCTCTGCGAACAGCCGCCGGTCCATCCGGCGGAGCTGCGGCGAAACCAGCGGGCGGAACGCCATCGCGCCGAGCACGTCGCGCTCGAGATCGGCTTCGGGCGCGATCTCGATCAGCTCGACGCCCTCGGCGATCAGCCGGAACACCGCGCGCTCGGTGACGATCAGCACGGGCTGGCCGCGCGCGCGCGCATAGGCGCCGCTGAACGTGATCTGCTCGACCTGCCGCACCGCCTTCGGCGCGCCGCCCTTCGCCGCGAGCGTGCCGCCGAAGATCACGCGCCTGGCGTGCTGGCTGATGTTGATGAACCCGCCGGGGCCGACGATCCGCCCGCCGAAGCGGCTGACGTTCACATTCCCCGCGGCGTCGAACTCGGCGAAGGAGAGGAACGCGAGGTCGAGCCCGCCGCCGTCGTAGAAGTCGAACTGGTAGGGCTGGTCGAGCGTCGCGTCCGGGTTCATCGCCGCTCCCGCCTCGTTGCCCGAGGCCGGCGCGCCGCCGACATGGCCCTGCTCGTTGGTCAGGCACACGCGATCGAGCACGCCTTCCTCGGCCGCGACATTGGCGATGCCGGTCATCACCCCGCTGCCGAGATTGCAGATCGCGCCGGGAAAGAGCTCGAGCGCGGCCCGGCGCGCGATGACCTTGCGCGCATCGAGCTTCAGCACCGGGATGTCGTCGAGCGGCGTGCGCACCTCGCCGGAGTAGGCGGGCGAGTAGGCGGTCTCGTAGGTCTGGCGCTGCTCCGGCTCGACCACCACGAGATCGACCAGGATGCCGGGGATCTTCACCGTCTTCGGGTGCAGCGTGCCGGCGCGCGCCATGCGCTTCACCTGGACGATCACCACGCCGCCGCAGCGCCTGGTCGCCTGCGCCTCGGACAGCATCTCGAGCGTCACCGCCTCGAGCTCCATCGAGACGTTGCCCGCCTCGTCGGCGGTGGTGCCGCGCAGGAACGCGACGTCGATGTGGTGGGGCTTGTAGAACAGATACTCCTCGCCCCGGAACGTGACGAGCTCGACCAGATCCTCGGTCGCGGAGCGGCTCTGCCGCCCGCCGCCGTGGCGCGGATCGACGAAGGTGTGCAGCCCGGTCTTCGTCAACAGCCCTGGCCGCCCGGCCGCCATTTCGCGCATCAGCTGCGACAGCGCGCCCTGCGGCAGGGTCCAGCCCTCGATCTCGTCGGCGATCGCGAGATCGGAGATCTTGGGCGAGTTCACGTAGGTGCCGGAGACCGCGCGCTTCAGCATCCCCTTGTGCGCGAAATGGTTGGCGCCGAGCGATACCCCGTCGCCGAGGCCGACGGGATGCAGCGCGGTGACGCCGCGCGGCTCGCCGGTCTCGACGAAGCGTCGGCCGAGTGCCGCCATCAGCGCCTCCGGCACCGCGTGGCCGCCGCCCGAACCGCCGATCAGCAGCGTGTCGCCTGAACGCACCACGCGCACCGCCTCCTCGGCCGTGACCCGCCTCATCTCGTCGCACTCCCGTCGAAGGCGCCCGGGAAGTGGCAGGCGACGAGGTGTCCGGGCGTCACCTCGGCCAGGGGAGGAACCGTCTCGGCGCACACCGGGCGCGCGATCGGGCAGCGGGTACGGAACACGCAGCCCGACGGCAGCGAGACCGTCGAGGGCGGCTCGCCACCCAGGGCGACGCGCCGTCGCGCCCGCGCCGCCGCCACGTCCGGCACCGGCGCGGCGGAGATCAGCGCTACCGTATAGGGATGCAGCGGCGCGGCGAACAGCGCGGCGGCGGGCGCGACCTCCATCACGCGCCCGAGATAGAGCACGATGACGCGGTCGCAGATATGGCGCACCACCGCGAGGTCGTGCGCGATGAAGAGGTAGGTGAGGCCGAACCGCTCCTGGAGGTCGAGCATCAGGTTCAGCACCTGCGCCTGGATGTTCACGTCCAGCGCCGAGATCGGCTCGTCGGCGACGATGAACTCGGGCTCCACCGCAAGCGCGCGCGCGATCGAGATGC
Source organism: Elioraea sp. (assembly GCF_051860475.1). Taxonomy (NCBI): domain Bacteria; kingdom Pseudomonadati; phylum Pseudomonadota; class Alphaproteobacteria; order Acetobacterales; family Elioraeaceae; genus Elioraea; species Elioraea sp. The sequence goes on from NZ_JBHYDW010000014.1 coordinate 37,496, forward strand.
GCTGGCGCTGCCCGCCCGAGAACTCGTGCGGATAGCGCGATGCCCAGCCGGGATTGAGCCCGACGGTCGAGAGCAGTTCGGCGACGCGCGCGCGCGCCGCCTCGGCCGTGGCGGCGAGGCCGTGAGCGCGCAGCGGCTCGGCGAGCGTCTCGGCCACGGTCATGCGCGGGTTGAGCGAGGCGTAGGGATCCTGGAACACCATCTGGATGCGCCGCCGCAGCGGGCGGATCGTGCGCGCCGCGGCGGTCGCGATCTCGGCGCCGAACAGGCGGATCGACCCCGCGGTCGGCGCGTGGATGCGCGTGACCAGCCGCGCGAGCGTCGACTTGCCGCAGCCGCTCTCGCCGACCAGGCCGACCGTCTCGCCCTGGCGCACGTCGAGATCCACGCCGTTCACCGCATGCACGACGCGCTGCGGTGCGAGCAGGGTCTCGCGCGGCAGCGGAAAGTGCTTCACCAGGCCGCGTACCGATAGCACCGTCGCGCCGCTCGCCCGGCGTGCGCGGTCCGCCTCGGGCGCCACTGTCGCCTGGGCCGGACGCTCGAGCCGACGCCCGGACTGCGTGACCCAGCAGCGTGCCGCGCGGCCCTCGCCCACCGGCAGGAGCCCGGGCGGGTCGTCGCAGCGCGCCTCGCGGAACGGGCAGCGCGGCGCGAACCGGCAGCCCGCGGGCAGCGCCAGCGGGTCGGGTGGCGCGCCCTCGATCGACACGAGGCGCCGGCTCGTCCCCAGCGCGCGGTCGATGCGCGGCACGGCGTTGAGGAGCGCCCAGGTATAGGGATGGCGCGGCTCCGACAGCAGCGCCTCGGCCGGGCCTTCCTCGACCACCTGGCCCGCGTACAGGACGATGATGCGCCGGCACAGGCTCGCGATCACGCCGAGGTCGTGGCTGATCAGCACCACCGCAGCCCCGGTATCGCGGTTCAGCTCGTGCAGCAGATCGAGGATCTGCGCCTGGATCGTCACGTCGAGCGCGGTGGTCGGCTCGTCGGCGATCAGCAGCGCGGGCTCGTTCGCGAAGCCCATCGCCAGCATCACGCGCTGGCGCATCCCGCCCGAGAACTGGTGCGGGAACGCGGCGATCGCGCGCCTGGGCGCGGTGATTCCCATGCGGCCGAGCAGACCGACCGCGCGCTCCTCCGCCGCGCGATGGTCGATCCGCCCATGCGTCGTCATCGCCTCGGTGAGCTGGCGCGCGATGCGCAGCACCGGATTGAGCGAGGTCATCGGGTCCTGGAACACCATCGCCATGCGGTCGCCGCGCACCCGGCGCAGCTCCTCCGCCGTCATGGCCAGCACGTCGCGGCCCTGCAGTCGCACCGATCCACCCTCGATCCGCGCCGGCTCGTCGAGCAGCCGCATCACCGAGAGCGCGGTCACCGACTTGCCCGAGCCGGACTCGCCGACGATGCCGAGCGTCTCGCCCGGAGCGACCGAAAGGCTGACCCCGTCCACCGCGCGCACCGGGCCGGCATCGGTGTGGAACACCGTGACGAGGTCGCGCACCTCGAGTACCGGTGCACCGGGTACCGCGTCGTGGATGGCGGCCGGCTGGACGCGCGTGTCCATCAGCGCCGCCGCGTGCGCGGATCGAGCCAGTCGCGCAAGCCATCGCCAAGGAAGTTGAAGCCGACCACCACGGTCAGGATCGCGAGCCCCGGAAAGGTCGCGACCCACCACTGCTCGACCAGCTCGCGGCCTTCCGCCACCATCGCGCCCCATTCCGCGGTCGGCGGCACCACGCCGAGGCCGAGGAACGACAGCCCAGCAAAGGTGATGATCGCGTTGCCGAGGTCGAGCGTGACCAGCACGACGAGCGGGCCCATCGCGTTCGGCACGATGTGGCGCAGCAGGATGCGCGCGGGTGACAGGCCGACGACGGTCGCCGCCTCCACGTACTCCTGACTGCGCTGCACCAGCGCGAGCGCGCGCGCGAGGCGTGCGAACTTGGGCCACCACACCACCAGCATGGCGATGATCGTGTTGGTGGTGCCGATGCCGAGCGCGGCGGCGATCGCGAGTGCCAGGATGATCGGCGGGAAGCAGAGCACGAGATCGGTGAGCCGCATCAGCGTCTCGTCCGTCCAGCCGCGCGCGTAGGCCGCGAGCGTGCCGAGCAGGGTGCCGAAGCCGGCCGCGACCAGCACCACCAGGAATCCCGCCATCAGCGAGATCTGCGCGCCCCAGATCAGGCGCGAGAGCACATCGCGCCCAAGCGCGTCGGTACCGAGCCAGTGCGCAGGCGAAGGCGGCTGGAGGCGGTTCTGCACATCGACGGCATCAGGCGCGTAGGGCGCGATCAGCGGTGCCGTGAGCGCCGCGAGGAGCCAGAACGCGACGATCGCCGCGCCGATCGCCGCCGTGCCGTAGCGGCGGCGCCAGCGTGCCGCGCGCGAGCGCGGCGGCAGGGCAGCGGCGGCGGTGCTCACCGTCGGACCCGCGGATCGAGTGCGGCGTAGGAGACATCCACCAGCAGGTTCACCAGCAGATACGACACCGACACCACCAGCGTGATCCCCATGATCGCTGGAAAGTCGAGCGCTGCGGCGGAGCGGAACGTGTAGCGGCCGAGGCCGGGCCAGGAGAACACGGTCTCGGTCATCACCGCGCCGGTGAGCAGGTTGGCGTAGGCGAGGCCGCCCAGCGTGACCACCGGGATGAGAGCATTCGGCAGCGCGTGGCCGAGGATGACGCGGCGCTCCGCGAGCCCCTTGGCGCGGCCGACGCGCACGTAGTCCTGACCGAGGCTCTCCAGCATGGCGGCGCGCGTGGTGCGCGTGATCAGCCCGATCGTCGCCGCCGCCAGCACGATCGAGGGCAGCACGAGATGTGCCGCAGCGTCATGGAACGTCTCCCAGTCGCGGGCGAGCGCGCTGTCGACCAGGAACAGTCCCGTCACCTCGTCGGGCGGGAAGGCGATCGGGTCGAGCCGCCCCGGTCCCGGCGCGATCTCGAGTCCGCCGTAGAACAGCGCCAGCATGACGAAGGCGAGCCAGAAGGTCGGCGAGGAGACGCCGATCAGTGACACTGCGCGCGCGAGATTGTCCACCCAGGTGTCGCGCCAGACCGCGGCGACGATGCCGAGCGGGATGCCGATCAGCAGGGCGAGCAGGAAGGCGATCGTGGCGAGCTCGATGGTCGCCGGCGCGTACTGCGCGATGTCGTCCAGCACGGGGCGCTGCGAGGCGATCGAGATGCCGAGATCGCCGCGCGTCAGGCCGGTGAGGAAGATCCAGTACCGCTCCCAGAGCGGCAGATCGAGGCCCCAGCGCGCGCGCCACTCGCGCACCGTCTCGGGGTTGGAGGCGGCCATGTCGCCGAGCTGCGCGAGCACCGGGTCGCCCGGCACCGTATTGGCGATCAGGAACACGACCAGGGTGGCGAGCACGGCCATCGCCGCGGCGGCGATCAGGCGCTGCGCGATGTAGAGACCCATCCGGCGATCCGTCCGTCCTCCCTGTCGGCCCGCACTCCCGGGGCCGTCGTCCGCCCGGTGGGCGGGCTCTCTTGGAACGTTCTAACGGAAGCCTAGCGAGGCGCCGCGCGCGTGGTCAATGCGGCCGGCCGGGCGGTGCGCGACACAGCGACCCCGAGGCCGCAGGACCGCCGCACCACCAGCCGCGGCATCAGCATCACGCGCCGCGGCGGCGCCTGCGGATCGGCGAGCCGCGCCAGGAACAGCTCCGCGGCCGCCTGCCCCATCCCGGGCGCGTCGATCGCGATCGTGGTGAGCGGTGGCGTCCAGAGCGCGGCCTCGTCGACGTCGTCGCAGCCGACCACGGCGAGATCGACCCCCGGATCGAGCCCGATCTGGCGCAGCCCGAGCATCACCCCGAAGGCAACGGTGTCGTTGAACGCCATCACCGCGGTCGGCGGATCGGGGATCTGGAGCAGTGCGCGGACAGCCGCCGCCCCGTGCTCGCGCGTGTCGGGTCCGGTCGTGATCAGCGCCGGGTCGGGCGCGATGCGCGCGCGCCTGAGTGCGGCGAGATAGCCCGCGCGCCGCGCGGCCGCGGTGCTGGTGCGCCGCCCCGCGCCGACCAGCGCGATGCGGCGGTGGCCGAGCGCGATCAGATGTCCGACCGCGAGCGCGGTACCGCGGCGATGGTCGCTGCCGGCCATGTCCGCGCGCGCACCGCGCACCTCGCGGCTCACCTGCACGCAGGGCAGTGTGCCGGCGGTCGCCGCGGCGATCGTCGCGGGCGTGGTCCCTTCCGGCGGACAGACGATCAGCCCCTCGGCGCCGTACTCGCGCAGCCGCTCGCCGAACCGCACCAGCACCTCCGGCGTCTCGCGCGTGTCGCACAGGAACACGGACCAGCCGAGCCGGTCGAGCGCCTGCTCGATCGCGGCGGTGAGCCGCGCGAAGTACGGATTGGCGAGATCGTTGATCGCGAGCCCGACGGTGTGCGTCCGCCCGGTGCGCAGCGCCGCCGCCGCGCGGTCGTAGACATAGCCGAGCCCCTGCGCCGCCGCCTGCACGCGCGCGCGCGTCCTCGCCGCCACCAGCGGCGAGTTGCGCAGCACCAGCGAGGCGGTCGCGACGGAGACGCCGGCGCGCGCGGCAATGTCGCGCAGGGTGGGGCGGCGGCGCGGCGAAGCCTGCCCGCCGCCGCGCGCGCGCGTCATGCCGGCCTGGCGCCGCCGAGCTCGGCCATCCAGCCCGCCGCCGTCAGCGGGAAGGCGGCGACCGAACTGCGCACCGCCACCTGATAGACCGGCTGGAACAGCATGATGAGGTGCGCCTGGTCCACCATGCGCTTCTGGTACTCGACCCAGAGCTCGGCCGCCTTCGCCGTGTCCGGTTCGGTCGCGGCACGCTGCACGAGCGCGGCGTAGTCCGGCGGCGGCGTCCAGCCGACGCGCCGCGCGACGCGCTCGACGGTGGCGGCGGCCCAGAGCTCGTTCTCGACCGCGGGCGGGTTCCAGAAGGTCAGCACGGCGGAGGAACGGCCGCCGGTGAACTGGGTGCGCAGGTTCACCTGGTCCATCGGGTTCAGCTTCGCCTCGATACCGACGCGGGCGAGATCGGCCTGGATCTTCTGCGCGAGCAACTGGTAGCTGACCCCCGCGACCGCAGCCTGGCCATAGGAGAGCTCGAAGCTGAAGCCGTTCGGCACGCCGGCTTCGGCGAGCAGCGCACGTGCGCGGCCGAGGTCCTGGCGGAACCCGATTTCGCGGGCGATCTCGGGCGTGGAGCCGTTCACGCCGATCGGCAGGAAATGGGCGGGACGCACCGCCGCGCCGCCGAGCAGCGCGCCGATGATGCCGTCATAGTCGATCGCATGGCCGATCGCCTGGCGCGCCGGCTTCCTCGCCAGCGTGGCGTTGAGCTGCGGGTTCTCGGTCACCGCCATGTAGACGAAGTCGAGGCTGGTCTTCTGCTCGACGCGGATGTCGCGCTCGTCCTTCAGGGTGGCGATCTGCTCGGGGATCAGGTTGAACGCCGCCTGGATGTCGCCGCGCCGGACCGCGAGTAGCTGGGCGGCGCTGTCGCTGAAGTGACGGATGACGACGCGCTCGAAGGCCGGTGCGCCGCGCCAGTGGGTCGGATTGCGCACGAGCTGGATCTGCTGGTTGCGCTCCCAGCGCACCAGGCGGAACGGACCCGTGCCGGCCGAGTTCTGGTTCAGCCAGTCGGTCGCCTTGTCCTTCTCCTTCGCGTCCGCCGCGTCCGTGCCGCCCTGCGCGCGCACCGCCCGCGCGTCGTAGAGGCCGAAGCCCGGCGCGCACAGCACCGTCAGCACCGGCGCCTTCGGGTCGTTCATGACAAGGTCGACGGTGCGCGGATCGACCACCACCGCCCGGTCGATCGCCTTGATGTACTGCTGCGTCTGCTCCTTCATGTTGATCAGGCGGTTGAAGCTGAAGGCGACGTCCTCGGCCGTCATCGTGTTGCCGGTGGAGAACCGGACGCCGTCGCGCAGGGTGAAGCGCCAGCCCCTGCCGTCGGGCGTGCGGGCCCACGACGTGGCGAGCGAGGGGCGCGGGGTGATGTAGTCGTCCGGCGCCATGGTCATCAGGCTGTCGTAGCAGGCGAACAGCGTCATCGGCGGCGTGTACTGCGCCATCCGTACCGGATCGAAGGTGACCGTGTCGCTGATGTCGAGGCCGATCACCAGCGTGTCGCGCCGCGCCTGGGCGTAGAGCGGGCCGGCGGGAAGCCCGGCGGCAAGCGCCGCGCCGCCCGCGCCGATCAGGCGCGCAAGCTCGCGGCGGTTGATGGAACGCAACGATCCGGACGGCATGGCTCTCCTCCCTTGGGTGTCGTTGCGGGGAGGCTAGCGGGTTTTCAAACGTTCTAAAAGACGGAACAGTGCGGGCCGCGAAGACCCGGCGGCGGAAAGGGCCCGGAGCATGGCAATCGACGGCACGACGCGTCTCTACGGCATCATCGGCGATCCGGTCGACCGGGTGCGCAGCCCGGGCTTCTTCAACGCGGTGTTCGCGCGGAGCGGGCTGAACGCCACGTTCCTGCCGCTGCACGTCGCCCCGGCCGACCTCGCGGCCGCATGGGACGGGCTGAGGCGCCTGCGCAATCTCGACGGGCTGTCCGTGACCATGCCCCACAAGGCGGCCATGGCGCCGCTGCTGGATCGGCTCGGTCCGAACGCCGCCGCCGTGCGTGCCGTCAATACCGTTCGCCGGGCGGCCGACGGCGCGTGGGAGGGCGAGATGTTCGACGGCGAGGGGCTTGTCGCCGCCCTGCGGGACGCCTCCGTCACGCTTGAGGGCGCGCGGGTGCACCAGCTCGGCGCCGGGGCGGTCGGGCGCGCCATCGCGGTGGCGCTTGCGCGCGCCGGAGCCGGTCCGATCACGCTGATCGACCTCGTGCGCGGGCGCGCCGAGGAGGTGGCGGCAATGGTCGCCCAGGCCGTCCCCGCCGTGCGCATCGCGACCTCCGGCGACCTGGCGGAGGCCGACCTCGTCGTCAACGCGACCCCGCTCGGCCTGCGCGCGGGCGATGCGCTGCCGTTCGATCCTGCCCAGCTGCGGCCCGGCCAGGTGGTGGCCGACGTGATCCCGCAGCCCGAGGTGACACCGCTGCTCGCGGCATCCTCCGCCGCCGGGTGCCGAATCGTCACCGGCAAGGACATGCACGAGGGGCAGGCGCGGCTTGCCGCCGCATTCCTCGGCATCCCGCTTGGTCGTGTCCCCGGGCCTGGGCCCGCGGCCGGACATGAGCCTGTTCGCGGCTCTCGGGCGCGTCCGTGTTGAGGGACATGCGGCGCGAGACAGGGTGTTCCTGATCGTTGAGCACGGCATGGACGGCAACATGCCGCTCGTCGGGCGCATCACCGTCATGCACGCGGGTGCCGTGCGCGAGCATGAGCCGCAACGTGCTGCGCGGTCCTCGGGTCGCGTGACGAATGCCCGCGACACCATCGCGTTCGGTGCGTCGGGCGCGCCGGCTCCCCCTGTTGCCGGGGCCGCCTCGATCGACCTACTCCGCAGCGAGCGCCGGCCGAAGTGTCGCCATCGCGCGATCGAGCCCGCGGCGGAGCCGCGCGCCGATCTCGCGCGCCTCGTCCTCGGTGATGATCAGCGGCGGGGTGAAGGCGATGCGGTCGCCGATCGCGCGCACGATCAGCCCCTCCTCCTCGCAGCCCTGCTGCACCGCGATCCCGGCCTTCAGCGACGGCGGGAACGGCGCGCGCGTGCGCTTGTCGGCCACCACCTCGACGCCGGCGATCAGGCCGACGCCGCGCACGTCGCCGACCAGCGGGTGCGCGCGCGCCTCCTCGAGCGCGGCGAGGAACACCGGCGAGACCCTGCGCACCATCGCGACGATGTCGCGCTCCGCATAGATCTTCAGCGTCTCGACCCCGACCGCGCAGGCGACCGGATGCCCGCCATAGGTGAAGCCGTGGCCGAAGCTGCCGTTCTTCCTGCTGCCTTCGATCAAGGTCTCGTGGATCTCGGCGTTGATCAGCGTCGCACTGAGCGGCTGGTAGGAGGCGGTGAGCTGCTTGGCGCAGGTGAGGATATCGGGCGCGATGCCGTAGGTGTCGCAGCCCCACATGTTGCCGGTCCGGCCGAAGCCGCAGATCACCTCGTCGGCGACGAACAGGATGTCGTGCTTGCGCAGGATCGGCTGGATCAGGTCGAAATAGCCCTTGGGGGGCGTGATCGCGCCGCCGCCCCCCTGCACGGGTTCGGCGAAGAAGGCAGCGATACTCTCCGCGCCCTCCTTCGCGATCAGCGCTTCGAGGTTCTTCGCCATGCGCGCGCTGAACTGCTCCTCGGTCTCACCCTCCTCGTGGAAGCGGTAGTAGTGCGGGTTGTCGATGTGCAGGAACCGGTCGCCGTAGGGCAGGTCGAAATCGGCGTGCATGTGCGGCTGGCCCGAGAGCGAGGCCGCCGCGACCGTGTTGCCGTGATAGCCGCGGATGCGCCCGATCAGCTTCTTCTTGTTCGGCCGGCCGCGCAGGTTGTTGTAGTACCAGATCATCTTGATCGCGGCGTCGTTCGCCTCCGATCCCGAGCACTGGAACGCCGCGCGAGCGAGCGCCCTGCCGTCCTTCGATGCCGGCGCGAGTGCCAGCAGCCGCTCGGCGAGCTCGATCGCCGGCTCGTGCCCCTTCTGGAAGAAGGTGTGGTAGTAGGGCAGCGTCGTGAGCTGCCGGTAGGCGGCATCCGCCAGCCGCTTCTCGCTGAAGCCGAGCGAGGCGCACCAGAGCCCGGCCATCGCCTCGATGTACTCGCGGCCCTCGACGTCCCAGACGCGGCAGCCCTCGCCGCGCGCGACGATCATGCCGCCCTCTCGGTTGAACGCATCGAGGTCGCTCTGCTGGTGCACTAGCGAGGCGATGTCGCGCGCGTGCAGGGAGTTGGGGATCATGGCGTCCTCCTCTCGGCTGTGACCCGCAGTCTCGCGCCAGGGCAGGCGCGTGACAACCTGGGCCCGGTCAGAGCAGCTCGCGGTAGATGTCCAGGGTCGCCGCGCACATCCGTTCGGTGGTGAAGCGGCCGAGCACCGCCTCGCGCGCCCGCGCGCCCAGCGCCGCGCGCGCCGCGTCGTCGAGTGACAGCGCGTGATCGAGTGCGGCGGCCAACGCGTCCGCGTCGCCGGGCAGCACCAGAAAGCCGGTTTCGCCGGGCGAAACGGTCTCCGCTGCCCCGCCATGCGCGGTCGCGACCACCGGGCGCCCCATCGCCTGCGCCTCCACCACGACGCGGCCGAACGCTTCCGGCTCGATCGAGGCGCTCACCGCGACGTCGGCGAGCATCAGCGCGGCCGGCATGTCGGGGCAGTCGCCGACGATGCGCACGCGCCGCCCGAGTCCCAGCCGCTCCGCCAGCGCCTCGAGCCCGGCGCGATAGCCCAGTCGGCCCTGGTCGTCGCCCGCCAGCACCGCGACGGCATCGCGGCGGTGCATGCGCGCGAGCGCCTCGATCAGCACCTCCTGGCCCTTCCAGCGCGTGAGCCGCCCCGGCAGTAGAACGATGGGCGCGTCGTCGGGGATGCGCCAGGCGCGCGCGAGCTTCACGATCCGCTCACCGGAGACGATCGCGGGATCGAAGCGGCGCGGATCGACACCACGCGGAATGATCCGCACGCGCGCGGGATCGGTGCCGTGCCGCGCCATCAGGTGCTCGGCGATGAATCCGCTGATCGCGATCACCCGCTCGCCCGAGGCCATCACGGCGTTGTAGCGGCGCTTGAGCGCGAAGCCTTCGGTGTAGGTGCCGTGATACGTCGTCACCCAGCGCGCGCCGGTGCGGCGGGCGGCCAGACGCGCGCTCCAGGCGGGGGCGCGCGAGCGGGCATGGACGATGCTGACGCGTCGCTCGCGGATCAGCGCGGCGAGCTTCGCGGCGTTGCGCCACATCACCCAGGGGTCCTTGGAGGCGAGCGGCAGGGCGATGTGCTCGGCGCCGCAATGCGTCAGCTCCGGCACCAGCCGCCCGCCGGCGGAGGCGACGAGCGCGCGGAACCCCGCCCGCACCAGCGCCTCGGCAACCTCGATCGTGCCGCGCTCGACGCCACCCGTCTCCAGCATCGGCAGGACCTGGAGCACCGCGGGCGGGAGCGAATCGGCGGACATTCCGTGGCGTGATAGCACGCAGGCCGGATACGGACAGGAGTCCCGGATGGACGGATACGCCATGCTGGAGGGGCCGAACGGACGGATCGCCTACGTGGCGACCCCCGGGCGCGGGCCGACGGTCATGTTCCTCGGCGGCCTGCGCAGCGACATGACCGGCACCAAGGCGACCTTCCTGGAGGCGTGGTGCCGCGCGCGCGGCCAGGCGTTCCTGCGCTTCGACTACACCGGCCACGGTGTCTCGGACGGCCGCTTCGAGGACGGCACGATCGGCGCCTGGTCGGCGGACGCGCTCGCGGCGCTGGATCGGCTGACCGAGGGTTCCGTCGTGCTGGTCGGCTCCTCGATGGGCGGCTGGGCGATGCTGAACGTGGCCCTCGCCCGCCCGGACCGGATCGCCGCGCTGGTCGGCATCGCCGCAGCACCCGACTTCACCGAAGACCTGTTGTGGGACCGCTGGGACGCGGCCACGCGCGCGGCGCTGCTCCGCGACGGCGTGGTGCGCGAGCCGAACCCCTACGATCCGGCGGGCTACGCCTACACGCGCGCACTGATCGAGGACGGGCGGCGGCATCTCTGCCTGCGCGCGCCGCTCCCGCTCGCCTGTCCGGTGCGGCTGCTGCACGGGCAGCGCGACGACGCCGTGCCGTGGCAGACCAGCCTCCGCCTCGCCGACCGCCTCGCCGCCGAGGACGTGCAGGTGACGCTCATCAAGGACGGCGACCACCGGTTGTCGCGCGAGACCGACCTCTCACTGCTGGGCCGCACCCTCGGCGCGCTCCTCGGCGAGGATGGCGGCTAGACCCTCCCGGTAGCTCGGGTAGCGCGGCGTCCAGCCGGTCGTCTCCTTGGTGATCGCATTCGCGACCCTGCGGTTCTCGGCCCAGAACGACAGCGCCATCGGCGACATGCGCCGCGCCGCCTCCTCGAACGGCACTTCGGGCGGTGGCGGCACGCCCAGCAGCCGCGCCGCTTCGGCGATCACCTCGGCCGAGGGCGCGGGCAGGTCATCGGCCCCGTGCAGCACCCGCACGCCAGCGCCCGGGTGCGCCATCGCCGCGAGCACCAGCCCGGCGATGTCGGCGACGTGGATGCGGCTGAAGGCGTGGCCCGGCTTGACGACGCACCGCGCCCGGCCGCCGCGCACCTCATCCAGCGCCGATCGGCCCGGGCCGTAAATGCCGGCGAGCCGGATCAGGTCGAGCGCGGCGCTGCGCCGCGCCGCGACCGCCTCCCACGCCTGCTCGGCCGCGCGGCGGCGCCGGCTGCGGACCTGACCCGGCGCGGGCTCGGTCGTCTCGTCAACCCAGTCCCCGCCGCGATCGCCATAGACGCCGGTGGTCGAGAGATAACCGATCCAGCGCAGCGCGGACGCAGCCGCGATCGCCTCCCGGTGCGCTGCCAGCACCGGATCGCCGGTCTCCTCCGGCGCGGCGGTTGCGAGCAGATGCGTCGCCTCGGCGAGCGCTCGCCCGGGAGTCACGAACCCGACCACACCGATCCCCGTGGCCGCCAGCGCCCGCGCCGCCGGCCGTTCCGGATCGCGCGTGACCACCGAGACCGGCCAGCCGGAGAGGTGCGCCGCGCGTGCCGCCGCACCACCGGTGTAGCCCAGTCCGAGCACGAGAAGACGCCCACTGCCCATGCCACGGTGTTTGACACACCGCGATTGGTTTGCAAATCTCAACGAACCGCGAGGGAGGAAGAACGGTCCATGCGCAGATCATGCCTCGTGCTGCTCGGTGCAGCATTCGCCACCAGCATCACGCTCGCCGTCGAGGCGCAGACCACCCTGCGCTTCGCGCACACCCAGCCGACCAGCGACACGCACCACGCCGCCGCGGTGCACATGGCCGAGCAGGTTGCGCGCGCGACCAACGGCCAGATCCGGATCACCATCCACCCCGCTGGCGAACTCGGCAACGACCCCGCCGTGCTCGAGGGCGTCCGGCTCGGCACGCTCGACCTCGGCCAGACCGGCAATCCGTTCTACACACGGTTCGAACCGAAGCTGAACGCGCTCGACATCCCGTTCCTGTTCGCGAGCCACGACCACGTCTACCGCGTCGTCGACGGCGATGTCGGGCGCGGCCTGCTGGCCGAGCTCGAGAAGCACCGGATGAAGGGGCTCGCGTTCTGGGAGATCGGCTTCCGCAAGATCACCAACAGCCGCCGCCCGATCGTCACGCCCGCTGACCTTCAGGGGCTGAAGATCCGCACCACGCCGAACCCCGCGCATGTCGAGGCGTTCCGGCTCTGGGGCGCCAATCCGACGCCGATGGCCTTCACGGAGGTCTATCTCGCGCTGGAAACGCGCGCCGTGGACGGGCAGGAGAACCCGCTCAACATCATCCGCTCGAACCGGTTCCAGGAGGTGCAGCGCCACCTCTCCTTCACCGACCACGCCTACACGGTCTCGATCGTGTCGATGAACCTGGCGAAGTTCCGCGCCCTCCCCGAAGCGCACCAGAAGGCGCTGGTCGATGCCGCGCGCGAGGCCGCGGCATACCAGCGCCGGCTCAACCGCGAGCAGGAGGGGCAGGACCTCGCCACCATCAAGGCCGCCGGCGTCGAGGTGGTCGAGCGGGTCGATACCGAGGCGTTCCGCCGGCTGGCACTCGAGCCGGTGAAGGCTGCGTTCGTCGCGCAGCACGGCGCGGCGCTGATCGACGCGATCCTGGCGCTGAGGTGATCTCGCCGCGGGCGGCGCGGCGGCTGCTCGGGCGCCTGCTCGACATCGCCGCCGCCGCGCTGCTGCTCGGCGTGCTCGGCGTCACCTGCGCGCAGGTGGCGGCGCGCTACCTGCTCGGCGTGCCGATGCCGTGGGGCGAGGAGCTGACGCGGCTGCTGTTCGTGTGGCTGGTGCTGATCGCGGCGTCGCGCGCGCGCCACATGCGGATCGAGCTCGTCGCGGACCGCGCCCCACCCGGCCTCGCACGCGCGCTGCGCTGGTTCGGGGCCGCCCTCGCTGTCGCGCTGCTCGCGCTGCTGGCCTGGAAGGGGCTCGGCCTGATCGAGCTCACCGCCCATGACCGCTACACCGCGCTCGGGGTCTCGCTGCAATACCTCTACGCGGCGGTCGTGATCGGTGCGGCACTCTGGATCGTCACGATCCTGCTCGACCTGGTGCTGGGGCCGGACGAGGACCGCGCCGGACCATGACGCTTGCCGTGCTGCTGGGTGCAATGCTCGGGCTCGCAGCCCTCGGCGTGCCGCTGGTGTTCGCGCTGCTCGGGGCGTCGCTCACCACGCTGCTGCTGTTCCGGCCCGGCGTGCCGCTGGAAGTCATGCCTCAGTTCTTCGTGGGCGGCATGGACAATTTCGCGCTGCTGGCGATCGCGCTGTTCTTCCTCGCCGGCGAGCTGATGGGTGCGGCAGGCGTCACCGAGCGCATCCTCGGCTTCGCGCGCGCCATGGTCGGCCACATCCGCGGTGGGCTCGCGCAGGTCGGGATCGTCAGCTCCTTCGTGATGGCGGGCATCTCGGGCTCGGCGGTGGCGGACGCGGCCGCGGTCGGCTCGGTGCTGATCCGCTCGATGCGGCGCGCGGGCTATCCGGCCGGCTTCGCCGCCGCGCTGATCGAGACCGCCTCGATCCTCGGCCCCATCATCCCGCCCTCGATCCCGATGATCGTCTATGCGGTGCTCGCCGGCGCCTCGGTCGGCAGCATGTTCCTGGCAGGGATCGTTCCGGGTGTGCTGATCGCGCTCGGCCTCGGGCTGGTCGCGTACTGGCGCGCCGGGCAGCTCGCTCTGCCGCGCGAGCCCCGCGCCACCCTGCCGACCCGACTGCGCGAGACAGGGCGCGCCTCGGCCGCGCTGCTCGCCCCGGTGATCATCGTCGGCGGCATCCGCGGCGGTGCCTTCACGGCGACCGAAGCCGGCGGCATCGCCGCCCTCTACGTTCTGCTGATCGGCGTGCTGGTCTATCGCGGCCTGAGCCTCGGCGGGCTCTGGCGCGCACTCGTGCAGGCGGCGCAGGGGACGGCGTCGGTGCTGGTGATCCTCGGCGCCTCCTCGATCTTCGCCTGGATCATCGCCGACCAGGGCGTGAGCCGCGCCTTCGCCGCCGCGATCACGGGGCTCGACGCCTCGCGCCCGGTGGTGCTGCTGCTGCTCAACCTGCTGTTCTTCGCGATCGGCATGTTCCTCGACCCGATCGCCGCGCTGATCATCCTGGTGCCGATCTTCCTGCCGCTGGTGCAGGGCCTGGGCATCGACCTGGTGCAGTTCGGCGTGATCACGGTGCTGAACCTGATGATCGGGCTGTGCACCCCGCCCGTGGGCTACCTGATCTACATGACCGCGAGCATGGCCGAGGTCTCGCCCACCACGGTGATCCGCGAGTCGCTGCCGTTCCTGGCCGTGCTGATCGCGGTGCTGCTGCTGGTCACCTACGTGCCGGCGGTGACGCTCGCGCTGCCGAGGATCGTCACCGGCCGCTGAGCGCCGGCGCCACGCAAGGAGCCCCATGCGCATCGTCGATCTCACCGTGCCGATCGAACCGCATTTCCGCTGGCCGATGGAGCGGTCGCTGAAATCCGACTTCGCCCGCGGCGACCCGTTCCAGGTGACCTGGCTCGGCCTCGTGGTGCACGGCTTCACCCATATCGACAGCCCGCGCCATATGGTCCCCGGCGGACCGACCTCGAGCGAGGTGCCGCTCGAGGCGACGATCGGCGAGGCGGCGGTGATCCCGCTCGATGACGCGCCCGACACTGCGCCGATCGACGCGGGCCTGCTCGCCGAGCGCGGCGGGCACATCCGCCCCGGCGACATCGTGCTGCTGCGCACGCGCTGGGACGAGCGCCGCCGCCTGCACAGCCCCGCGTTCTGGACCGAGGCGCCGTGGCTCACGCGCGCGGCCTGCGAATGGCTGCTCGCCCGCCGCATCAAGGCGCTCGCGCCGGACTTCCCGCAGGACTACCCGATCCGGGGCCTGCTCGGCGGGCAGACCGCGCCGATCGCCGAGTTCGTCAGCCACGACGTGCTGCTGCGCAACGGCGTGATCCTGATCGAGTACGTCTGCAATTTCGGCGCGCTCCGCACCGCGCGCCCGACCGTCTATGCCCTGCCGCTGAAGCTGCCCGACAGCGACGGCTGCCCGGCGCGGGTGATCGCGGTCGAACCGGACTGACGCAGGACGGGGCGCCTGCGCTACCATCGCGCTCAGGATGCGACGCCGGCCCACGCCCTGGCTCCCGACCCTGCTTGTGCTGGCTGCGCTCGGCGGAGCGGGTGCCTGGTGGCTCGCCACGCCGGAGCCCGTGCCCGTCGCGGCCGAGCCGGCCGCTGCGCCGCCCGCGGCCGTACCGAGCCCGGAGCCCGCGCCGGCCGCGCAGCCCGGCGGTGTCGCCAGCGGCGGCCCTGACGGCTCGGACTACGAGCGCTGCATGGGGCTGGCCATGGTCGATCCGCCGCTTGCCCATGCGGAAGCGCAGGGCTGGATCGCCGCGGGCGGCGGGGACGCGGCGCGCCATTGCGCGGCGACCGCGCTGATCCAGCTTGGCGAACTGGAACCTGCGGCAGAGATGATCGAGGCACTCGGACGCGACGCGTTCGCCCCGGCCGATGCGCGCGCCGCCCTGCTCGCCCAGGCGAGCGAGCTCTGGCTGTCGGTCGGCCGGCCGGACCGCGCCCATGCCGCGGCGACCATGGGTCTCGCCGCGCGTCCTGACGATCCGGAGCTGCTGGCCGACCGCGCCATCGCCTCGGCGAGCCAGGGGCGGTTCGACGAGGCGGTCGAAGACCTTTCGCGCGTGGTCGACCTGCGCCCCGATCGCGCCGAGGCGCTGGTGCTGCGCGCCTCCGCCTGGCGGCAGGCGGGTCAGCCCGCGCTCGCCGAGGACGACCTCGCGCGCGCGCTCGCCCTCGATCCGGCGAACCCCGAGGCGCTGCTGGAGCGGGGCCTCCTTCGGCGCGACCAGCGCGACCTTGGTGCGGCACGCGCGGACTGGGAGGCGGCGATCCGCACCGCGCCGGACAGTGCTGCCGCAGCGCTTGCACGCGAGCATCTCGCCGCCAACGAGGACGGGTGAGCCGTCACTCCGCCGGCCGCACGCGCACCGTCACGAACAGCCTGCCGTCAGGCATGGTGTCGATGATGAACCGGTCCTCGCCGTGGAAGCCCGATTTCGGCGTGTAGCGGATGGCTGGGTTGTCGATCGTCACGTCGCCGTTGCGCGGCTGTTCGGTCAGCCAGATCTGGCGGAACGGCGTGCGGTAGATCGGGTCCTGGTACACCGTCAGGCTGCATGCTGCACCGGTGTTGCGCATCTCGATCCGCCCCGGCGCGCCAGCCGCACGATCCATGCCGGCATGGACCACGGTGACGCAGCGCGGATCGGCCGGGGCGCGGGGTACGGCGGGCGCGGTCGGGGGCGGCGCGGGCGGGCGCGCCAGCGCCGCCTGGCGCTCCGGGGTGGGCGCCGGGCTGGGCCGTGGGGTGGGCGGTGGCGCCGCGGCCTGCGGTGGGAGTGTCGGCCGCGCCGCGGGCTGCGGCGGTGCCGCCGGCGGGGTGGGCAGCGGTGTGACCGGCTGCGGTGTGACCGGCTGCGGTGCCGGGGCCTGCTGCGCCGCTGGCGGATCGACCCGCGTGATGCCGCGGGAACCGCCCAGGGCGGCGATCCTGCTGCGCGCAAGGTCCGTGAACACCCCGCTGGGGTAGCGCCGCAGATAGGCGTCGAACTCATCGGGGTTGCGGCTGTCGCGGATGCTCTCCCAGAACAGCCGCTCGGTGGCGGGGTCGGGGCCGGTCGCCTGCGGCACCCCGGTCCGCGGCGGCTCGGTCGGCCGCGCGGCGACGTCCTGCCCGCGGGTTGGCGCTGGGCGGAAGTGGAACTCGCCCTCCAGGCTGGCGTTCTCCCACGGGATCTGCGCGCCGCCCGTGGCCTCGCGCACGGTCTGGCGCACCCGGCCCAGCATCGGCCGCACCTCCAGCCCCTCGGTCTCGATGTGGCGCAGGAGCGCGGCCGTGAACGGGCTGTTCCGTCCCGTCCCGTCCTGCGCCACCGTCCCCGGCGCGGTCGAGAACGCCACCAGCGTGCCTACCGGCCCGCGCACCGCGGCGAGCCCCGCGCCGGCAATGCCGCGCGTGCCCTGCGCGGCGAGGCGCAGGCGGAACGGATTGTCGCGGCAGGCATCAAGGAACAGCAGGATCACGCGCGCCCGGCCCTCGAGCTGCGTTATCACCGCATCGACATCGACGGTCTCGAACGGCAGGTCGCGGTCGGAGCGGATCGAGGCCGAGACCGGGATCAGGTGGTTGCGCCCGGCCACCTCGACCGCGTGGCCGGCGTAGAACAGCATCGCCGCCTCGGCCCCGACGGCGCGGTCGCCGAAGCGGCGGATCGCGCGTTCAAGGCTGATGCGATCGGCGTCCACCACCAGCTCGCTGTCGAAGCCGAGCCGCGTCAGCGCGGCGTGGATGTCGGTCGCGTCGTTGGCCGGGTTCTCAAGCGGTGGCGCCTCGACATAGGCGCCGTTGCCGATCACCAGCGCCACCCGCTGGGCGAGCGCCGGGCTGCCCCAGGAGAGCACGAGCGCAAGCGCCAGGATGAGCCGTGCCAGCATCCGCCACGATTCCGCCACCCTCGCCCGGCCTGGGTCAACCCCAAAACTGCCGCCCGCGGCGGCATCACTCCGCCGGCAGCACCCTTACCGTCACATAGAGCCTGCCATTCGGGATCGTCTCGATCACAAACCGGTCCTCGCCGTGGAAGCCCGGCTTCGGCCGGTATCCCAACCCCGGGTTGGCGATCACGACGTCGCCGCTCTGCGGCTGCACCGAGAGCCAGATGTTGCGGAACTGGACGCCGCTGGCGCGGTTGAACCAGAGCTGGAAGCGGCAGGGCGCGCCGGTGTTGCGCATCTCGATCCGCCCCGGCGCACCGGCGGCGGTGGCCATGCCGGGAGAGATCCGGACGACGCATCCGGGGTCGGCGGGCGGCTGGCGCGCGGGGGGCGGCGTCGGAGGGGTCGCGGGCGGACGGGCGACCCCGGCCTGACGCTGCGGTTGGGGCGGAGGCGGCGACGACGCCGGCGGCGGGGATGGCCGCGACGCCGCAGGTGGCGATGCCGGCGACGGCACGGGCGGGGGTGGCGCGGGCGTGGTCGCCGCGCGCGGCGGGGTGGGCGGCGCCGGCGGCGGTGGCGATGGCGTCAACGCGGCGATCCGCGCGCGGGCGAGATCGGCGAACACGCCATCGGGGAAGCGCCTCAGATACGCCTCGAACTCCGCCGGATTGCGGCTGTCGCGGATGCTCTCCCAGAACAGCCGCTCGACCGGCCGGTCGGTCTCGCGCGGCGCCGGCGGCTCCGGTGTCAGCGCGGCGACCGGTGGGGCCGGCGCGGGCCGTGCGGGGCGGAAGTGGAACTCGCCCTCCAGGCTGGCGTTCTCCCACGGGATCTGCGCGCCGCCCGTGGCCTCGCGCACGGTCTGGCGCACCCGGCCCAGCATCGGCCGCACCTCCAGCCCCTCGGTCTCGATGTGGCGCAGGAGCGCGGCCGTGAACAGGCTGTTCCGTCCCGTCCCGTCCTGCGCCACCGTCCCCGGCGCGGTCGAGAACGCCACCAGCGTGCCTACCGGCCCGCGCACCGCGGCGAGCCCCGCGCCGGCAATGCCGCGCGTGCCCTGCGCGGCGAGGCGCAGGCGGAACGGATTGTCGCGGCAGGCATCAAGGAACAGCAGGATCACGCGCGCCCGGCCCTCGAGCTGCGTTATCACCGCATCGACATCGACGGTCTCGAACGGCAGGTCGCGGTCGGAGCGGATCGAGGCCGAGACCGGGATCAGGTGGTTGCGCCCGGCCACCTCGACCGCGTGGCCGGCGTAGAACAGCATCGCCGCCTCGGCCCCGACGGCGCGGTCGCCGAAGCGGCGGATCGCGCGTTCAAGGCTGATGCGATCGGCGTCCACCACCAGCTCGCTGTCGAAGCCGAGCCGCGTCAGCGCGGCGTGGATGTCGGTCGCGTCGTTGGCCGGGTTCTCAAGCGGTGGCGCCTCGACATAGGCGCCGTTGCCGATCACCAGCGCCACCCGCTGGGCGAGCGCCGGGCTGCCCCAGGAGAGCACGAGCGCAAGCGCCAGGATGAGCCGTGCCAGCATCCGCCACGATTCCGCCACCCTCGCCCGGCCTGGGTCAACCCCAAAACTGCCGCCCGCGGCGGCATCACTCCGCCGGCAGCACCCTTACCGTCACATAGAGCCTGCCATTCGGGATCGTCTCGATCACAAACCGGTCCTCGCCGTGGAAGCCCGGCTTCGGCCGGTATCCCAACCCCGGGTTGGCGATCACGACGTCGCCGCTCTGCGGCTGCACCGAGAGCCAGATGTTGCGGAACTGGACGCCGCTGGCGCGGTTGAACCAGAGCTGGAAGCGGCAGGGCGCGCCGGTGTTGCGCATCTCGATCCGCCCCGGCGCACCGGCGGCGGTGGCCATGCCGGGAGAGATCCGGACGACGCATCCGGGGTCGGCGGGCGGCTGGCGCGCGGGGGGCGGCGTCGGAGGGGTCGCGGGCGGACGGGCGACCCCGGCCTGACGCTGCGGTTGGGGCGGAGGCGGCGACGACGCCGGCGGCGGGGATGGCCGCGACGCCGCAGGTGGCGATGCCGGCGACGGCACGGGCGGGGGTGGCGCGGGCGTGGTCGCCGCGCGCGGCGGGGTGGGCGGCGCCGGCGGCGGTGGCGATGGCGTCAACGCGGCGATCCGCGCGCGGGCGAGATCGGCGAACACGCCATCGGGGAAGCGCCTCAGATACGCCTCGAACTCCGCCGGATTGCGGCTGTCGCGGATGCTCTCCCAGAACAGCCGCTCGACCGGCCGGTCGGTCTCGCGCGGCGCCGGCGGCTCCGGTGTCAGCGCGGCGACCGGTGGGGCCGGCGCGGGCCGTGCGGGGCGGAAGTGGAACTCGCCCTCCAGGCTGGCGTTCTCCCACGGGATCTGCGCGCCGCCCGTGGCCTCGCGCACGGT
>NZ_JBHYDW010000015.1:0-14656 GCF_051860475.1 Elioraea sp.
GGGATCGTGGTGATCGCCGAGAGCCATCTCGGCCTCACCGACAACCTCTCCTACGCCTCCGTCCCGCCCGCCCGCATCCTCGCGCAGATCGAGACGGTCGCGCGCGCGGCGCCGGCCGCGGTGCTGACCTGGTGCACCAACTACGCCGGCGCGCTGGTCGCGGCGGAGGCGGAACGGCTCCACGGCATCCCCGTGCTCGACGCGACCACCCTGCCGCTCTGGCACGCGCTCCGGCTGATCGGCCGCGACACCGCACCGGCCAGGGCCGAGTGGGGACGGCTGTTCGCGCTGGCCTGAGCGGCGCCTAGAGCGCCGGCATCGGCTCCGCCGTGGCGCGGTCCATCTCCATCTCGCCCAGGCTGGTCCAGCCGCGCGCGTATTGCGGCGGGATCGCCAGCGCGCCCGTCCGCCCGAGTGCGACCGCGGCCTTCATCGCCCAGTAGGGCTCGCGCAGGAAGCCGCGGGCGAGCAGCACCATGTCCGCCCTGCCCTCGGCGAGGATCGCCTGCGCCTGCGCGGGCTCGGTGATCATGCCGACCGCGAGCACGGGGATGTCGGCGCCGCGCCGCACCGCCTCGGCGCCCGGCACCTGGTAGCCGGGGCCAAGCGGCACGGCCTGCGCGTTCGAACTGCCGCCGGAGCTGACGTCGATCGCGTCCACGCCGAGCACCTTCAGCCGGCGCCCGAGCTCCACGCTCTCCTCGGTTGTCCAGCCGCCCTCGACCCAATCGGTGTGCGAGATCCGCACGACGAGTGGCATCGTCTCCGGGATCGCGGCACGGACCGCCCGCGCCGTCTCGCAGGCGAACCGCGTCCGCCCCTCGAAGTCCCCGCCCCAGCGGTCATTGCGCCGGTTCGAGAGCGGCGACAGGAAGGAGTGCATCAGATAGCCGTGCGCGCCGTGCAGCTCGATCAGCCGATACCCCGCCTGCACGGCCCGCTCCGCCGCCGCGACGAAGGCGGCGATGGTCGCGGCGATGTCGTCCTCGCTCATCGCGCGCGGCACCGCGAACCCGTCGAACGGCGCCGCGCTGGGCCCGAGCGTCTGCCAGCCCGGCTCGGCGGCCCCGGTCTCCCAGGGCGGGCGGCGGCTCGCCTTGCGGCCGGCATGGGCGAGCTGGATCGCCGGCACCGCACCCACCGCGGCGATCGCGCCGGCGAGCCGCGCATGCGGGCGGATATGCGCGTCGCTCCAGATGCCGAGATCGCGCGGCGTGATCCGCCCCTCGGGCGTGACGGCCGAGGCCTCGGCGATCACCAGCGACACGCCCGAGACCGCCCGCGACACCAGATGCGCGAGGTGCCAGTCGGTCGGCTTGCCGTCGTCCGAGCAGGAATACTGGCACATCGGCGAGACGCCGATGCGGTTGCGGAAGGTCACGCCGCGCAGGGCGAACGGGCTGAACAGATCGGTCATTCAGGAGGCTCCGGCTGAACGGTGAGGCGAGAACGACGGCGGCGAGGGCCGCGTTGAGGTGGCTCGGGCAATGCGGTCGGCGCCGTGCGGGCGGCAGAAGGGCTAGCGCCGGAGCTCTCCTCTGGCAATGGCGGCGCGCTCGTGCCGGCGAGCAGGGCCGCCCGCGCGGCGTTCATGATCGCGCCGCCACCGTTGTCCGGCCGCAGCACGAACAGCAGCAGCGACCGCCCGGGCACCGGATAGGCATGCCCGACGCCGAACGTCTCGGGCTCGTCAAGCGTGGGATGGCCCGTGTCGAGCAGCAGCATCCAGTGCCTGCCGGCGGCCGGCTCCGGCAGCGCGAACTCCACGACATCGTGATGCGCGTTGAGGATCAGCAGCATGGTCGCGTCGCCGGCCGGGCGATGGATGCCCGTGGCCTGGGCGCGGCCGTCGAGCACCATGCCGAGGCAGCGCGCGTTCGGATCCTCCCAGTGCTCGCGCGCCTTCTCGATCCCCGCGGGCGTCAGCCAGGTGACGTCCTTGACGCCGAGTTCCTCGTCGAACTCGCCGCTCAGGAAGCGGTTGCGCCTCAGCACGGGAAACTGTTGGCGCAGCGCGATCAGCTTGCGCGTGAACGCCGCCAGCGCCGCGCCCTCCGGCGCGATCCCCTCCCAATCCACCCAGGAGGTCGCGTTGTCCTGGCAGTACGCGTTGTTATTGCCGTGCTGCGTCCGCCCGAACTCGTCGCCGGCGAGCAGCATCGGCGTGCCCTGCGCGAGCAGCAGGGTTGCCAGCATGTTGCGCTTCTGGCGC
Organism: Elioraea sp.; assembly: GCF_051860475.1. Lineage (NCBI taxonomy): Bacteria > Pseudomonadati > Pseudomonadota > Alphaproteobacteria > Acetobacterales > Elioraeaceae > Elioraea > Elioraea sp. Next base: position 2,213 of record NZ_JBHYDW010000015.1, read on the forward strand.
TCGCGCAGCGCGGTGATCTCCGGATCGTCGGTCGGCCCTTCGTGGCCATGGTTCCAGGAGAAATTGTGGGCGTGCCCGTCGCGGTTCTGCTCGCCGTTCGCCTCGTTGTGCCTCTCGTCGTAGGAGACGACGTCGTGCAGCGTGAACCCGTCATGCGCGGCGACGAAGTTGACGGACGCCCAGGGCTTGCGGCCGCGCCGGTTGAACCGGTCGGCCGAGGCGGTGAGCCGCCCGGCGAGGTCCGCGACCTGCCCCTCGTCGCCCTTCCAGAACGCCCGCACGGTGTCGCGGAAGCGGTCGTTCCACTCCGCCCAGCCGGGCGGGAAGCCGCCGACCTGGTAGCCGCCCGGGCCGAGATCCCAGGGCTCGGCGATCAGCTTCACCGACGACAGCACCGGGTCCTGGCGGCAGGAATCGAGAAACCCGCCGCCCTCATCGAAGCCGTACGGCTCGCGGCCGAGGATCGTCGCGAGGTCGAACCGGAACCCGTCCACCCGCATCTCCTGCACCCAGTAGCGCAGGCTGTCGGTCACCATCTGCAGCACGCGCGGATGGGCGAGGTTGAGCGTGTTGCCGGTGCCGGTGTCGTTGATGTAGTGGCGCGGCGCATCGGGCGGCAGGCGGTAGTAGCTCGCGTTGTCGATCCCCTTGAAGGACAGCGTCGGGCCGAGCTCGTTGCCCTCGGCGGTGTGGTTGTACACGACGTCGAGGATCACCTCGATCCCGGCGTCGTGCAGGCGCGCCACCATCTCCTTGAACTCCGAGAGGCCGCCGGTGGCCGAGTAGCGGAGCTCGGGCGAGAAGAAGTTCAGCGTGTTGTAGCCCCAGTAGTTGATCAGCCCCTTCTCGAGCAGATGCTGGTCCTGCGCGAAGGCGTGCACCGGCAGCAGCTCGACCGCGGTGATGCCGAGGCCGCGCAGATACGCCAGCACCTCGGGCGTGCCGAGCCCCGCATAGGTGCCGCGCAGCCGCTCCGGCACCGCAGGGTGGCGCATCGTGTAGCCGCGCACATGCGTCTCGTAGATCACCGTGCGCTCCCACGGCACCGCGGGGCTGCGCTCGCGGCCCCAGGTGAAGGCGGGATCGACCACGCGGCAGCGCGGCACGAACGGGGCGCTGTCGCGCGCATCGAGGCTGAGATCGTCCTCGCCGACGACATAGCCGAACACCGCCGGGTCCCAGCGCAGCTCGCCGGTCAGGCCCTTGGCATAGGGATCGAGCACCAGCTTGTTCGGGTTGAACCGGTGGCCCTCGTCCGGCGCGTAGGCGCCGTGCACGCGATAGCCGTAGAGCGTGCCGGGCCGCGCGTCGGGCAGATAGCCGTGCCACACCTCGTCGGTGTATTCGGGCAGCGCGATGCGCTCGATCTCCCGCTCGCCGGTCTCGTCGAACAGGCAGAGCTCCACCCTGGTCGCGTTCGCCGAGAACAGCGCGAAGTTCACGCCGAGCCCGTCCCAGGTCGCGCCGAGCGGGTGCGGCAGGCCTTCGCGGACGCGGGCGCGACGCAGACGTTCGGGCATGATCGAGGGCCTCCTGGAGTCCGGATACGATGCGCCGGACCATAGCACCGCGGCGACGGATCGCGGCGCGACGGTTGCGCCGATGCGGCATGCTGGCGCAGAAGGGGGATGATGTCGTCACGCACCCCGCCGGCACTGCGCCGCGTCCACACCATGCCCTTCGGCGCGCAGATCGTCGAGGACGGCGCGGTCCGGTTCCGCGTCTGGGCGCCGGGCCATGCGGCGGTCGCGCTCGATCTCGACGGCGCGCCGGCGACGCTGCCGCTCGCGGCCCGCGGGGAGGGCTGGCACGAGCGTGTCACCGACGCGGCAGGGGTTGGCAGCCGCTACCGCTTCGTGCTGCCCGACGGGCTGCGCGTGCCCGATCCGGCCTCGCGCCATCAGCCGGGCGACGTGCACGGCCCGAGCGAGGTGATCGATCCGGCTTCGTATCCGTGGCGCGACGGCGCCTGGCGCGGCCGGCCCTGGCACGAGGCGGTGCTGTACGAACTCCACATCGGCACCTTCACGCCGGGCGGTACGTTCCGGTCTGCCATCGAGCGGCTCGATCACCTGGTCGCGCTCGGCGTGACCGCGCTGCAGATCATGCCGGTCGCGGATTTTCCCGGGCGGCGCAACTGGGGCTATGACGGCGTGCTGCCGTTCGCACCCGACGCCGCCTACGGCCGGCCCGAGGACTTCAAGGCGCTGATCGAGGCCGCGCACGCGCGCGGACTGATGGTGCTGCTTGACGTCGTCTACAACCATTTCGGGCCCGACGGGAACTACCTGCATGCGCTCGCGCCCTCGTTCTTCACCGATCGCCACGCCACGCCCTGGGGCGCGGCGATCAACGTCGACGGCCCCGACAGCGGTCCGGTGCGGGCGTTCTTCATCGCGAACGCGCTCTACTGGCTGAGCGAGTTCCACCTCGACGGGCTGAGGCTCGACGCGGTGCACGCGATCCTGGACGACAGCCCGGTGCACATCCTCGACGAGCTCGCGGCCGCCGTGCGCGCCGCCCTGCAGGACCGCCATATCCACCTTATACTTGAGAACGAGGAGAACCACGCGCACCGTCTCGCGCGGTCGGCGGAGGGCACGCCGCGCGCCTACACCGCGCAGTGGAACGACGATGTGCACCACGTGCTGCACGTCGCCGCGACCGGCGAGGGCGAGGGCTACTACGCCGACTATCGCGGCGACACCGCAAAGCTTGCGCGTGCGCTCGCCGAGGGGTTCGCGTTCCAGGGCGAGGTGATGCCCTATCGCGGCCATCCGCGCGGGCAGGCGAGCGCGCATCTGCCGCCCGAGGCATTCGTCGCGTTCGTCCAGAACCACGACCAGATCGGCAACCGCGCCTTCGGCGAGCGGCTGAGCACGCTCGCCGTGCCCGAGGCGGTGCGGGCCTGTGCCGCGGTGCTGCTGCTCTCGCCGCAGATCCCGATGCTGTTCATGGGCGAGGAGTGGGCCGCCACCCAGCCCTTCCTGTTCTTCTGCGATTTCGGCGCGGGGCTGGCCGACGCCGTGCGCGAGGGTCGCCGCGCCGAGTTCGCCCGCTTCCCGGCGTTCCAGGACCCTGATGCGCGCGCGCGCATTCCCGACCCGCTGGCGGAGGCGACCGTGGCGGCCTCGACGCTCCGCTGGGAGGACCTCGAAGCGGCGCCGCATGCCGAGGCGCTGGCCTGGCACCGCCGCATCCTCGCGCTGCGTCATGCGGAGCTCGTGCCGCGCCTGCCGCGCATCCGCCGCGGCGGGGCTGGGCGCGTGATCGGCGATGGCGCGGTCACCGTCGTCTGGACCATCGAGGGCGGCGGCACGCTCGGACTCGACGCCAATCTCTCGCCACGCGCGGTCGCGGGCTTCGCGCCGCCGCGCGGGCGCGTGCTCTGGCAGGAGGGCTCGGCCGACGGCGAGCCGTTCGCGCCGTGGTCGGTCCGGTGGTCGCTCGACGATGGCTGAGCGCGATCCGCCACGCGCGACCTACCGGCTGCAGTTCGGTCCCGACTGCGACTTCGCGCGTGCGGCCGAACTCGCGCCCTATCTCGCTCGGCTCGGCGTCAGCCACCTCTACGCCTCGCCCTATCTGAAGGCGCGGCCGGGCAGCATGCACGGCTACGACATCGTCGATCACCGCGCGCTCAACCCCGAGCTCGGCGACGAGGCGTCGTTCCGCGCGCTGGCGCGCGCGCTGCACGCGCACGGGCTCGGCCAGATCCTCGACTTCGTGCCGAACCACATGGGGGTGGGCGGCGCCGACAATCCCGCGTGGCTCGACGTGCTCGAATGGGGCGAGGACTCGCCCTGCGCCGGCTGGTTCGACATCGACTGGGACCCCGACCGGCGCTACCTCACCGGCAAGGTGCTGGTGCCGTTCCTCGGCGACCAGTACGGCGTGGTGCTCGAAGCGGGCGAGCTTGTGCTGCGCTTCGATGCCGAGGCGGGCACCTTCGCGGTCTGGGCCTATGGCGCGCACAGGCTGCCTGTCTGTCCGCTGCACTATGGCGGCATCCTGGGCGACGCGCACCCGGTGCTGGAGCAGCTCGGCGATGCGTTCGCCGGGCTCGCGAGCTGGCGCGCGCTCGCGCATCGGCGCGCCGGCGAGCTGAAGGCCGAGCTCGCGCGTCAGGCAGACGCGAGCACCGAGGTCCGGTCCGCGATCGAGGCGGCCGTGGCGCGGCTGAACGGCAGCGCGGGCGAGCCGGACACCTGGCGCGCGCTGCACGCGCTGATTCAGGACCAGCACTGGCGTGTGGCGCATTTCCGCGTCGCCGCCGACGACATCAACTACCGCCGCTTCTTCAACATCAACGAGCTCGCCGGGCTGCGCATGGAGCTGCCCGAGCTGTTCGACCACGCGCACGCGCTCGTGCTCGCGCTGATCGCGGACGGCACGCTGGACGGGCTGCGCATCGACCACGTGGACGGCCTGCTGGATCCGAAGGCCTATCTCGAGCGGCTGCGTGCCCGCGCGGCGCGGCCGATCTATCTCGTGATCGAGAAGATCCTCGCGCACCACGAGGCGCTGCGCGAGGACTGGCCAGTCGAGGGCACGACCGGCTACGAGTTCGCCAACCTCGTGCTCGGCCTGCTGGTCGATCCCGCCGGCGAGGCGGCGCTCACCCGCTGCTACGCCGAGTTCACCGGCATGACGCAGCCGTTCCCCGAGATCGTGCGCGACTGCAAGCTCCGCATCATGGAGCACGAGATGGCGAGCGAGCTCACCGTGCTCGCGCGCGATGCGGGACGGATCGCGCGCCAGAACCCGCGCACCGCCGACTTCACGCGCAACGTGTTCCAGCGCGCGCTCAAGGCGACCATCGCCTGCTTCCCGGTCTATCGCACCTATGTCGACGGCAGCCCGCCCGCGGAGGCCGACCGGCGCGACATCGACTGGGCGATCGCGCAGGCACGCCGGCTTGATCCCGACCTCGATGCCAGCGTGTTCGACATGCTGCACCGGATGCTGACCACCGATCTGGTCGCCGAGCCGCGCAACGGCTTCAGCCGCAATGCCGTCGTGCGCTTCGCGATGCGCGTGCAGCAGCTGAGCGGCCCGGTGATGGCCAAGGGTCTCGAGGACACGGCCTTCTACCGCTACAACCGCTTCGTCGCGCTGAACGAGGTGGGCGGCCATCCCGAGGAGTTCGGCGTCGCCCCGCACGGGTTCCACCGCGCCACGCTCCAGCGCGCGCGCCGTTGGCCGCAGTCCATGCTCGCCACCTCCACCCACGACACCAAACGCGGCGAGGACACGCGCGCCCGCCTCGCGGTGCTGTCGGAGCTCCCCGACGAATGGGCGCGCCAGGTGCAGGCCTGGAGCCGGATCCTGCGCGCACGCCGCGGCGACGTCGAAGGCACGGACCCGCCCGACCGCAACGACGAATACCTCTTCTACCAGCTGCTGGTCGGCACCTGGCCGCCGGAGCTTGCCGGCGAGGGACTGCCCAAGGCGGCCGCGCTCGCCGACTATGCCGCGCGGATCGAGGGCGCGATGCTGAAGTCGCTGCGCGAGGCGAAGCTGCGCACCACCTGGGCCGCACCCGATGCCGCCTACGAGGACGCGGTGCTGGGCTTCGTCCGGCAGGCGCTCGATCCCGAGCGCTCCGCCACCTTCCTCGGCGCGTTCCTGCCGTTCCAGGACCGCATCGCCCGGCTCGGCGTGCGCAACAGCCTCGTGCAGACGGCGCTGAAGCTCACCGCGCCCGGCGTGCCGGACCTCTACCAGGGCGCGGAGCTGTGGGACTTCAGCCTGGTCGATCCCGACAACCGCCGCCCGGTCGATTTCGCGCGGCGCGAGCGGCTGCTGGACGAGGTGACCGACGCGCTCGCCGGCGACCGCGAGGCGGCGCTGCACACGATGCTGGACCAGTGGCCGGACGGGCGCATCAAGCTCGCGCTGGTGGCGACGGCTCTGCGGTTCCGCGCGGAGCATCCCGCGCTGTTCGCCGAGGGCAGCTACGAGCCGCTCGGTGTCGAGGGCGAGGACGCCGAGTGCGTCTGCGGCTACCTGCGCCGGAACGGGTCCGCGGCGCTGCTCGTCGCCGTGCAGCGTTTCCCCGCCCGGTGCGAGGCACGCGCGGTCGGGGCGGCGCTCTCGGCCGGTCCGTCGGGCAGTGCTCTCCCGGACACGTGGCGGGACCTGCTGAGCGGACGCCGCGTGACCGCCGGGGACGGCGCGATCCCCGCCGCCGCGCTGTTCGCGACCGTGCCGGTGGCGCTGCTGGTGCCGGCGGAGATGCCGTTGCGGTCGGCCTGACGCGCGGCCGGTCAGTCGATCTCGTCGCGGCGGATGCAGGCGACGCGCCGCGCCGGTCCGTGCGGCTCCAGCGCCGGAACGACCTCGGCGCAGGCGGGACGGGCGTGGGCGCAGCGGGTGCGGAACACGCAGCCCGAGGGCGGATCGGACGGGCTCGGCGGATCGCCCGGCAGCAGGATCCGGCTCGTGCGCCGCGCCGGGTCGAGCCGCGGCGTGGCCGACAGCAGCGCGCGCGTGTAGGGATGCGCGGGTGCCTCGAACACCGCCCGCACCGGCCCCTCCTCCATGACGCGGCCGAGATACATCACGACCACGCGGTCGCAGAGATGGCGCACGACATGCAGGTCGTGGCTGATGAACAGCAGGGTCAGACCGAGCCGCAGCCGCAGGTCATCCAGCAGGGCCAGGATCTGCGCCTGGATCGAGACGTCGAGCGCGCTCACCGGCTCGTCGGCGACCAGGAAGTCGGGCTCGGCGGCGAGCGCGCGGGCGATGCCGACGCGCTGGCGCTGCCCGCCCGAGAACTCGTGCGGAAAGCGCCTGGCGTGCGCAGGCTCGAGCCCGACCTGACGCAGCAGGGCGGCCACGCGACCGTCCCGCCCGGACGGCGCGACGAGGCCGTGGATCACCAGGCCGTCGGCGATCTGCGCGCCGACGCGACGGCGCGGATCGAGGCTGCCGAACGGGTCCTGGAACACGATCTGCATCCGCCGGCGCAGCCTGCGCCACGCCGAGCGCGATGCGCCGGCGATCGGCTCTCCGTCGAAGGTGATGCTGCCCTCGCTCGGCGGAATGAGCCCGAGCAGCAGCCGGCCCAGCGTGCTCTTGCCGGAGCCGGACTCGCCGACCACGCCGACCGCCTCGCCCCGCGCGATCGCGAGATCCACTGCGCGCACGGCCTGCACCGGGCGGGCGCGGCGGAACACCCCGCGACCGGGGAAGGTCTTGGAGACCTGCTCCACCGCGACCAGTGCCGCCTCGTTCATGCCGCGACGCCCTCGCGCACCACCGCCTCGACGCGCAGGCAGCGCACCAGGCGTTCCTCGTGCCGGTCGAGTGTCGGCACGGCGGCATCACACACATCGGCCGCATGCGGACAGCGCGGGGCGAAGCGGCAGCCGGGGGGCAGCGCGTGCGGCGGCGGTACCACACCGGGAATTCCGGCGGGCTTCTCCTCGCCTTCCGGCACGGCGGCAAGCAGGGCCCGCGTGTAGGGATGCAGCGGCCGCGCGAACACCGCGCGCGTGTCACCCTGCTCGACCACCTGGCCGGCATACATCACCACCACATGGTCGGCGATCTCGGCGACCACGCCGAGATTGTGGGTGATGAAGACGAGCGCCATGCCGGTCTCGCGCCGCAGATCGGCGAGCAGGTCGAGGATCTGTGCCTGGACGGTGACGTCGAGCGCGGTGGTGGGCTCGTCGGCGATCAGAAGGCGCGGGTTGTTGGCGATCGCCATCGCGATCATCACGCGCTGGCGCATCCCGCCCGACATCTCGTGCGGGAAGGCATTGGCGCGCCGCTCCGGATCGGCGATGCCGACGCGGCGGAACAGCCCGACCGCCTCGCGCCGCGCGGCGGATCGCGGCATGGCGCGGTGCGCCAGGATCGCCTCCGCCACCTGGTCACCGGTCCGGTGCACCGGGTTGAGGCTGCTCATCGGGTCCTGGAACACCATCGCCATCGCACCGCCGCGCAGCCGGCGCAGCGCCGCCTCGTCGAGGCGCAGCAGGTCGGTCCCGTCGAGCCGCGCCATGCCCGACGCTGCGCGCGCCGCCGCCGGCAGCAGCCCCATCACCGAGGCCGCGGTGAGCGACTTGCCCGAGCCGGACTCGCCGACGATCGCCACCGTCTCGCCGGCACGGACCGAGAAGGAGACGTCGTCCACCGGACGGATCATGCCTGCGGGCGTGTCGATCTCGACCGTCAGCCGGTCCACCTGGAGCACGGCGTCCGCACGCGCGGGCGGCAGCAGGCCCGGCAGCACGCGGTCGATCGCGCGCAGACGCACGGCGGAGGCGGTGCGCGGATCGACCCAGTCGCGCAACGCGTCGCACAGCAGGTTCATCGCCAGGATGGTGACGGTCAGCACCGCGCAGGGCCACAGCAGCAGCAGCGGGGATTGCGCCATGGTCGCGCGCGCGCCGCGGATCATCAGCCCCCAGGAGGGCTCGGGCGGCACCACGCCGAGGCCGAGGAAGGAGAGCCCGCTCTCCAGCACCACCGCGGCCGCGACCGCGAGCGAGAGCTGCACCAGGATCGGCCCGGCGACGTTCGGCAGCACGGTGACGACCAGGATGCGCAGCGGCCCCGCGCCGAGCGCGCGCACCGCCTCGACATAGTCGTGGCCGCGCGCCGACAGTACCTCGGCATAGGTCACGCGCACGAAGCCCGGCAGGAACAGGATCGAGAGCACCAGGATCAGCGTCCCGCTGCCGGGGCCGAGCAGCGTGACGACCAGGAGGGCGAGCAGGATCGGCGGAAAGCACAGCACGATGTCCATGCTGCGCAGCGCGAGCAGCTCGCCCAGGCCCCGGAACCAGCCGCCCAGCAGGCCGAGCAGCGTGCCGAGCGCACAGGCGATCGCGGCCGAGGCGAAGGCGACCGTGAGCGAGGCGCGCGCGCCCCAGATCAGCCGCGAGAGGACGTCGCGGCCGAACTCGTCGCGCCCCAGCGGACTGCCCGGAGCGGGGCCGGAAAGCCGCTGTGCGACATCCTGCTCGACCGGGTCGGCGAGGCCCAGGACCGGCGCGGCGAGCGCGATCAGCACGATCGCCGCGACCAAGGCGCCCGGGATCGCGAGCCGCCTCACGCGTGGCGGATCCGCGGATCGAGGGCGGCGTAGACGAGGTCCATCACCAGGTTCAGGGTGACGAACAGCACCGAGATCGTGAGCACGATGCCCACCACCATCGGATAGTCGCGCGCCTCGACCGCGCGGAGCAGCGGCGTGGACATGCCGGGCCAGTTGAACACGTACTCCACCAGCACCGTGCCGCCGAGCAGCGTGCCCATGTGCAGCGCGAGCACGGTCAGCACCGGGATGATCGCGTTGCGCACGACGTGATGGACGAGGACGCGCGACGGCGAGAGGCCCTTGGCACGCGCGGTGCGCACGAAGTCGCGCGAGAGCGAGTCCAGCACCGCCGCGCGGGTCATGCGGAACACCACGGCGACCAGGCCCTTGGCGACCGCGAGGGCCGGCATTGTCAGCAGCGTGAGGTGCTGCCAGGGGTCCTGCGCGAGCGGCACATAGCCGCCGGCGGGCATCCAGCGCAGCCACTGCGCGAACACCAGCACCAGCAGCGTGCCGACGACGAAGATCGGCACGGCGAGCAGCAGCGCGGCAGTGGCGCTGGTCGCGCGGTCGAACGCCGTGCCCCGCCGCAGGGCCGCCTGGGTGCCGACCGGGATGCCGATCAGCACCGCCAGCACGGCGCCCGCCGCGATCAGCTCCAGCGTGCGCGGCAGGCGCAGCAGCACCTCGTCGATCACCGGGTAGTCGTCGATCATCGAGGCGCCGAGATCGCCGCGCCCGAGGCCGGCGAGGAAGTCGCCGTACTGCACCAGCAACGGCCGGTCGAGGCCGAGCCGCTCGCGCAGCTCGGCCACGGCTGCCGGATCCGGCGCCATCCCGCCGGAGCTCAACAGCAGTTCGGCGGGATCGCCCGGGACAAGGTGGATCACCGTGAAGATGACGGTCGCGACGATCCAGATCAGCACGAGGCTGACCAGGATGCGTCGGACCGTCCAGAGCAGCATCGCGGCGTCAGCCGATCGTGGTCTCTTCGAGCGTGATCCCGGAGAAGAAGTTCAGCGCGCCGGCGAGCGCCTTGAACCCCTGCACTTCGGGCACCATGGCGTAGCCCTGGCTGCGCCAGGCGAGGCCGACGATCGGCGCCTCCTCGAGTGCGATCTTCTGCATCTCGGTGTAGATCGCACGGCGCTTCGCCTCGTCGAATTCGGCGCGCCCCGCCGCCAGGAGCTCCTCCATCTTCGGCACGCGCAGGCCAGGGCTTCGGATATACGAGGCGGGCAGCGACCCGTCGATCAGGTTGGTCATCCCGTCGGGATCATTGTTCTCGGTGGTCGTACCCATCACGGAGATGTCGAACTGGCCGCGATTGCCGAGCGTCACGCGCGTTGCCCAGTCGGGCAGGCGCAGCTCCGCCTGGATGCCGACCGCGGCGAGATGCTGCTGCACCACCTCGGCGGTGTCCTTGTGCATGCCGTACTGCGCGGTCGAGAGGATGCTGGTGGAGAACCCGTTGGGCACGCCGGCCTCGGCGAGCAGGGCGCGCGCGCGATCCGGGTCGTAGCGCCAGCCGGTCGCGAGCTCGGCATCGTAGAGCGGGCTGCCGGGCGGGATCGGCAGCCCTTCGAGCGGCGAGCCGCGGCCGAAGAACGCTGCCTTGACGATGTCCTCGCGCCGGATCGCATGCGCGATCGCGCGGCGCACGCGCGCGTCGCCGAGATGCGGACGCGTGGCATTGAAGGTCAGGTACATGAACGGCCCGTCGGCCGCGTCGAGGCGGAGCTTCGGATCGGCCTCGATCGAGGCCATCGACTGCCAGGGGACATACTCGATCAGGTCCACGTCGCCCGCCTGCAGGGCCGCGACGCGCAGGTTCTCGTCGGCATAGGCGATCATGCGGATGCCGCGCAGCTTCGGCAGCCCCGGCTTGTAGTAGCGGTCGAACGGCTCGAGATCGAGCGAGACGCCGCGCTCCTGGCCCTTGAGCACGAACGGCCCGGCGCCGATCGGCAGCGTGCCCGCGCCGGTGGGCGAGCGCGGCGAGACCATCATCATGTGATAGTTCGCGAACCAGAGCGGCAGCGTCACCATCGGCTCCCGGGTGACGAGGCGCACGGTGCGCGCATCGGGGGTCTCGATCCGCTCGAGCCGCTGCGCCTGGCCGCGGTAGAACGCGGTCGAGCGCTCGGCGGCGATCTGCTCCAGGTTCCAGCGGATGTCCTCGGACGTGACGCGCTCGCCGTTCTGGAACACCGCGTTCTCGCGCAGGCGGAACGTCCAGGTCGTCGGGCTGTCGTTGCTCCAGCTCTCGGCCAGCTCGCCGCGCAGGGAGCCGTCGGGCGCGAACGAGACGAGCCCCCGATAGATCAGCAGCTTCACGGTCGCCGCCGCGGTGCCGGTGTTCACCCAGGGCTGGATGTTCGGCGGGAAGGAGGACAGGCCGAAGCGCAGCACGCCGGGCTGGCGCTGCGCGCGCGCGGGCAGGGCGCCGAGGAACGGCAGGGCGGCGCCGGCGGCAAGGAGTGAACGTCGGGTCGGTGTCATCATCGTCTCCCTTGGTTGTTGTGCGATGCTCGATCCAGCGGGCCCGTCAGGTCAACGGCGATAGACGGACGTGGCCTCCGCCTCGCCGATGCGGCCTTCGCCGATGTCGCGCGCGACTGCCTCGGGCCTCCGCCCGGATGGCGGTCCGTAGCCGCCCGCACCGGGCGTGATGATCTCCACCCACTGGCCGGCGCGCAACGTCCCATTGCCGAGGTGGAAGGCCTCCACACCCGGGCCGAACACGAAGCGGCCCTTGCCGCCGGGCAGCCCGCCTTGCAGGCCCCAGGGGGCCGAGCGGAACCGCGCGCCGTCGAGCCGCAGCCGGCAGTCGGCCTCGGCGCGATAGACCCGGCGCAGCCCCATGCCGCCGCGATGCGTGCCCGGCCCGCCCGAGCCCTCGACCAGCTCGTAGCGCACCAACGTCAGCGGATACTCGGTCTCCAGCGCCTCGACCGGCAGGTTCGAGGTGTTGGTCGTGTGCACATGCACGCCGTCGAGCCCGTCCTTGCCCGCGCGCGCGCCGAACCCGCCGCCGATCGTCTCGAGATAGACCCAGGGCTCGCCGGTGCCGGGCTGGCGGCCGACGAAGCTCGCGACGAAGCAGGCGCCGTTGTGTGCCGCCGTGACGCGCTCGGGCACGGCCTGGGCGAGCGCGCCGTGGATCAGGTCGACCACGCGCTGGCAGGTGGAGAGGCGCGCATTCACCGCCGCCGGATGGACGCAGTTCACCACGCTGCCCTCGCGGCCGGTGACGGTCAGCGGACGGGCGAGCCCGGCATTGGGCAGGATGGTGGGATCGACCACCGTCTTGACCGCGTAATAGACGGTCGCGAGCAGGGCGGTGTAGGTCATGTTGATGCCGGCGCGCACCTGATCCGGCCCGT
>NZ_JBHYDW010000015.1:14667-37562 GCF_051860475.1 Elioraea sp.
ATGCAGGTGCATCGTGTCGCCCCTCACCTCCAGCTCGATCGAGAGCGGCAGCTCGCCGTCGATCTCGGGGCTGTCATGCACGTCCTGGAAGCGCCACACGCCGTCGGGGATCGCGGCGATGCCGGCGCGCATCTTGCGCTCGGCGTAGTCGAGCAGGGCCGCGCCGGCGGCCAGCACCGTCCCGGTGCCGTACTTGGCAGAGAGCGCCTGCATGCGCGCGACGCCCAGCCGGTTCGCCGCCATCTGCGCGCGCAGGTCGGACAGCCGTTCGCGCGGCACCTGGCAGTTCAGCAGGATCAGCTCCTGGATGTCCTCCTGCAGCTTGCCTTCGCGGTAGAGCCGGATCGGCGGGATGCGCAGCCCCTCCTGGTAGATGTGCGCATGGCCGCGATCGGCGAAGTCGGCGTGGTGCGCGAGGTTCACCGCCCAGGCGACGATGCGCCCCTCGACGAAGATCGGCTCGGCCAGCACGATGTCGGGCAGGTGCGTCCCGCCGCCCTCGTAGGCGTCGTTGCCGACGAACACGTCGCCCGGGCGCATCTGCTCGACCGGATGGCGCTTCAGGATGCGCTCGACCACGCCGATGAAGCTGCCGAGATGGATCGGGATGTGCTCGGCCTGGCAGAGCGTGCGGCCCTCGACGTCGAACAGCGCGGTCGAGCAGTCGCGCCGTTCCTTGATGTTGGTGGAGTAGGAGGCGCGCACCAGCGCCTCGCCCATCTCCTCGACGATCGAGGAGAGCGCGGAGCCGATCACCTCCACGGTGATCGGGTCCACCTGCGGCCGGGCGAGATCGAGCGCGAGGTTCATGGCGCGGCCTCCAGGATCAGGTTGTCGTAGCCGTCCACGCGCGCGCTCATGCCGGGCAGCACGAGGGTGGTGGAGTCCATCTGCTCGACGATCGCCGGGCCGGCGATGCGGTTGCCCGGGCGGAGCCGGTCGCGCGCAAAGACCGGCGCGGCGACGAAGCCGCCCGCCTCCGGCAGCCAGACATCGCGCGTCGCCTCGCGCGCGGCGGAGGCATCCTCGGCGCCGAGCGGCTGCGCGGTGAACGCGGCCTTGCGCACGGTCCCTGTCGCCTCGATGCGGAAGGTGACGAGCTGCACCGGCTCGCCGTCCGCGACGAAGCCGTACATGCGGCGATGCTCCGCGGCAAACCCCTCCGCCAGCAGCGCGAGCGTGCCCGCATCGAACGGCCCGTCCGGCAGCGCGACCGGCAGTTCGTAGTTCTGCCCGGCGTAGCGCATATCAACGGTGCGCGTGACGCGCCGCGCCTCGTCAGGAATCCCTTCGAGGTCGAACCATGCCTTGGCCTGCGTGGCCAGCGTCTCGAAGGCCACGCGCATCGGCACGAGCGCCTCCTTGCCGAGCGGGGTGAGCCGTGTCGCCGCGAAATCGGCGCGCAGGTCGGTCAGCAGCAGGCCCATCGCGCACAGGATGCCTGGGTTGCGCGGCACCAGCACGCGCCGGATCTCGAGCTCGCGCGCGAGCCGAGCGGCGTGCAGCGGACCCGCGCCGCCGAAGGCCATCAGCGTGTAGTCGCGCGGATCATGGCCACGCTGCACGCTGATCACGCGGATCGCCTTCGCCATGTTGGCGGTGACGACCGAAAGGATGCCCTGCGCGGTCTCCATCGTCTCCAGGCCGAGCCGCTTCGCGAGCCGCTCGATCGCCGCGATCGCGCGCTCGCGCCGGATCGGCATCCGCCCGCCGAGCAGATGCGTCGGGTGCAGCGTACCGAGCACGACATTCGCATCCGTCACCGCCGGCTCGTCGTTGCCGCGGTCGTAGCACACCGGCCCCGGGTCGGCGCCGGCGCTGCGCGGGCCCACCTTGAGCAGGCCGCCGCTGTCCACATAGGCGATCGAGCCGCCGCCGGCGCCGACCGTGTGGATGTCGAGCATCGGCGCCTTGATCGGATAGCCGTGCACGATGCTCTCGCTCGCGAGCCGCGGCTCGCCGCTCTGCAGCAGCGCGACATCGGTGCTGGTGCCGCCCATGTCGAAGGTGATCAGGTCGGGGAAACCCGCGAGCCGGCTGACCGCCTGCGCGCCGACCACGCCGGTGGAGGGACCTGAGAGCACCATCCGCACGGGCATGTTCGCCGCCGCCTCGAGCCCCATCACGCCGCCGTTCGACTGCGTCAGATGCGGCGTCGCGGACATGCCGAGCGCGCTCAGCCGCTCGGCGAGCCGGCGGATGTAGCGCTGCATGACCGGACCGAGATAGGCGTTCACCACCGCGGTGGACATGCGCTCGAACTCGCGGAACTCGGGCGCGATCTCGTGGCTGATCGAGAGGAACGCCTCGGGCAGTTCCTCGGCGAGGATGCGGCGCGCGGCCGCCTCGTGTTCCGGGCGGACGAAGGCGTAGAGGAAGCAGACCGCGACCGCGCTCACCCCGGCGCGCTTCAGCGCGCGCGCGGCCTCGCGCAGCGCAGTTTCGTCCAGCCGCGTCTCGACCGTGCCGTCATGACGCACGCGCTCGGGCACTTCGAGCCGGAGGTCGCGCGCGACCAGCACCGGCGGCTTGTCCACCTGAAGGTCGTAGAGATCGGGGCGCTTCTGCCGGCCGATCTCCAGCAGGTCGCGGAAGCCTTCGGTCGTGACCAGCCCGGTCGGCACGCCGCGATGCTGGATCAGCGCGTTGGTCGCGACCGTCGTGCCATGACCGAAATAGGCGACATCGCCCGGGCCGCCGCCGACGCGCTGCATGCCTTGCTCGACGCCCTCGGCGATCGCACGCGACGGATCATCGGGCGTCGAGGCGACCTTCCAGACCTCGATCCGGCCGGACTCCTCGTCGAACAGGCAGACATCCGTGAACGTGCCCCCGGAATCGACGCCGACACGCCACGCCATGCCCCAGCCCCTCTGGTCGGTTCAACCCGTCGCGTCGCATCCTAGCGGCGAGCGGCATCGCGGCAAGGCAGCGGGAGCGGAACAGCGTGACCGACAGGACGACCCTGCATGCGCCCTGGGCGCTGCTGCCCGGCGGCTGGGCACGCGATGTCGCGATCACGGTCGCGCCCGACGGAACGATCGGCGCGGTCGCGGCCGACGCGCCGTGCGGCAGCGCGGTGCCCCTCGCCGGCCCCGTGCTGCCCGGCATGACGAACCTGCACAGCCATGCCTTCCAGTACGCGATGGCCGGGCTCGCCGAGACGCGCAGCCCCTCGGGCGAGGATCACTTCTGGTCCTGGCGCGAGACCATGTACCGGTTTCTCGCGCGCCTCACTCCCGATGACGTCGAGGCGATCGCGGCGCAGCTCTGCGTCGCGCTGCTGAAGGGCGGCTTCACCGCCGTGGTCGAGTTCCACTATCTCCAGGCCGACATCGCCGGCGCGCCCTACGCCGATCCGGCGGAGATGGCCTGGCGCATCCTTGCCGCGGCCCGACAGGCGGGGATCGCGCGCACGATCCTGCCGAGCCTCTACCGGCACGGCGGCTTCGGCCGGCCGCCAGGCGAGGGCCAGCGTCGCTTCCTCCTGCCGGCCGAGAGCGTGCTCGACATCATCGCCGCGCTGCGTCGCGAGGCCGCGTCCGACCCGCTGCTGCGCGTCGGCGCCGCGCCGCACTCCCTGCGCGCGGTGACGGTGGAGGAACTCGGGGCGTTCGCCGCGGCGGTCCGGCGCGCCGACCCGGCTGCGCCGCTGCACATCCACGCCGCCGAGCAGCCACGCGAGGTCGAGGAGTGCCGCGCCACGACGGGGCAGCGCCCGGTCGAACGGCTGCTCGCGCATCTGCCGGTCGATCGGCGCTGGTGCGTGGTCCACGCGACGCACATGGACGCGGCGGAGACGGCGGCGCTCGCGGCGACCGGCGCGGTCGCCGGGCTGTGTCCGACCACCGAGGGCAATCTCGGCGACGGGGTGTTCCCGTTCCTCGGCTGGCGTGCGGCCGGCGGGGCGTTCGGCATCGGCACGGACAGTCATGTCGGCACCGATGCGGCCGGCGAACTGCGCATGCTGGAATACGCGCAGCGGCTGCGGCATCTGCGGCGTGCGGTCGGTGCGAGCCCAGAACAGCCCTCCAGCGGCACCGCGCTCTGGTCCGCCGCCGCTTCGTCAGGCGCGCAGGCAGCGGCGCAGCCCACCGGCGCGATCGCCCCCGGCCGTCGTGCGGATCTGGTCGTGCTCGACGGCGCGCATCCGATGCTCGCCGGCCGCGACGGTGCGGCGATCGGCGACACGCTCGTGTTCGCGCCCGCGCCAGGGCTCGTGCGCGACGTCCATGTCGCCGGCCGTCGGGTCATCGTCGCTGGACATCACGCGGACGAGGAGGCGATCGCCACGCGCTTCGCCGTGACGATGCGCTGCCTGCTCGCCTGACGTCAGCGCAGCGCCGTCTCCGCGGTGATCGGCGGGGCGAGGTTCATGGCCCCCTCGAGCGCGTAGCCGAGTGCCACGCGGCTGCTCCGGACCCAGACCTGGCGCAGGTCATAGAGCGGCAGCGAGCACGCCGCCTCCATGATCTTGCGCTGCGCGGTCGCCCAGAGCGCGGCCTGCTTCTCCGGGTCAGGCTCGCTGCGCGCGGCGTCGATCTCGGCATCGGCGGCGCTGCAATGGGCGAAGTTCAGCGACATGGTCGGCTGCCCGGGAGCCGAGCGCGAGTGGTAGAACTGCGTCAGATAGGAATCCGCGACCGGGAACCGCGCCGCGCCATAGAATGTCATCTGCGAGAGGTCCTGGCGGATGCGCGCGTGGTAGGTCGCGTGCTCGACCACGTCCGCCTCCAGCGTGATGCCCACGCGGCGAAGCTGTGCCTGGATCACCTCCATGATCGGCAGTTGCGCCGTGATCGAAGAGACCACCGCCTTCAGTGTGATGCCCTGCGGATGCCCCGCCTCGGCGAGCAGCGCGCGCGTGCGCGCCGGGTCGTGCGGATAGGTGGGCACATCGGTGATGGCGCCGAGATAGCCGGGCGGCACCGGGGAGGGCCAGAGCTGCGCGACATCCGGCCCGACGAAGCGCACGATCCCCGGCACGTCGATCGCGTGGATCACGGCGCGGCGCACGCGGATGTCGTCGAGCGGCGCGCTTCGGGTGTTGAGCAGCAGAGTGCGGAATTCGCCCGGACCGAACACCTCCACCACCGTGTTCGGCGCCTGCTTCATCCGCTCCACCCAGCGCTGCTCGCGCCGGCCGATGAACAGGTCGAGCTCGCCGGCGGTATAGGCGAGCTCGCGTGTCTGGTCGGACGGGATGAAGCGCACATGCACGCCGGCAAGCTTCGGCGTGCCGCGGAAATGCTGCGCGTGCGCGACCAGCCGGAGCCCGCCCGGCTCGACCGCCTCGAACTGGAACGGCCCCGTGCCGACCGGGCGCTGCGCGAAGTCGCCGGTCTCGGCCGCGCGCTTCGAGACGATCATGCCGCCGTGGTAGTTCGCGAGCAGGCCGAGCGCGCTGGGCACGGGCTGGCGGAACACCACGCGCACGGTCCGCGGATCGACCACCTCGACAGCAGCGAGATCGCGGTAGTCGCCGGCGAAGGCCGAACTCTCGGCGGTCGCGGCACGGCGGATCGAGAATGCGACGTCCTCCGCGGTCAGCGTGCCCATGCCGTGGTGGAACTGCACGCCCTCGCGCAGCGTGAAGGTCCAGGCGAGCCCGTCGGCGCTGCGCTCCCAGCGCTCGGCGAGATCGGGCTCGAGCGTGCCGGGATCGGCCGAGCCGGGCGGGAAGCGCACCAGCCCGTCGAACATCCAGCTCGCCGGGCCCTTGTCGGGCGTGGCGGTGGCGCGGTGCGGATCGAGCGTGCCCGTCTGCTGGCCGATCTGACCCACCCGCAGCGTCTGCGCCGCGGCCGGCGTGGCGAGCAGGGCCAAGGCGAGGACGATCCGCAGCATGCACACCTCCCGGTTCCGATCGACGGCTTGCAGGCTAGGGCGGCGCGCCGGATACTGCAAATGATGGCGGAGCGTTTTGATGTCGCGGTGATCGGCGGGGGCATGGTGGGCTCCGCCATCGCCCTCGGCTGCGCACGGCGCGGTGCGCGCGTGGTGCTGCTCGACGAGGGCGACGTGGCGCTGCGGGCGGCGCGCGGCAATTTCGGCCTGGTCTGGAGCCAGGGCAAGGGCGACGGCATGCCGGCCTACGCCACCTGGACGCGCGAGAGCCTGCGCCGGTGGGATGCGTTCGCCGAGGCGATGAGCGGTGCTGCCGGCACCGATATCGGCTTCCGCCGCAAGGGCGGCCTGATCTTCACCCTCGGCGAGCGGGAATGGGAACAGCGCGTCGAGGATGTGCGGCGGCTGCACAACCAGATCGGCGGTGCCTCGACGCCGGTGCGGATGCTGGATCGGCGCGAGCTCGAGGCGCTGATCCCCGGCACGCCGCTGGGCCCACGCGTGCTCGGCGCCTCGCTCGCGCCCGAGGACGGCGACGTCAATCCGCTGCTGCTGCTGCGGGGGATGCATGCGGCCTTCCGTGCCGCCGGCGGCGACCATCGTCCCGGCGCAGCGGTGGAGGCGGTGCGGCCCGGCTTCACCGTGCATCGCGGGGACGGGACGATCGAGGCCGATCGCGTGGTGATCGCCGCGGGGCTCGGCACGCCGAAGCTCGCGGCCATGCTCGGCATGCCGGTCGCGGTGCATCCGGTGCGTGGGCAGAACATGGTCACCGAGCGGCTGCCGCCGATGCTGCCCCTGCCGGCGAGCGCGATCCGCCAGACCGCCGAGGGCGTGGTGCAGATCGGCGTCAGCTACGAGGAGAACCTGTGGGAGACCGCGACGACCGTGAAGGATCTCGCGCGCATGGCCGCGCGCGCGGTGCAGGTGCTGCCGCCGCTGTCGCGCGCGCGGATGGTGCGCGCCTGGGGCGCGCTCCGGCCGATGACGCCGGACCGCTATCCGATCTACGCCCGGTCGCGCACGCATCGCGGCGCCTATGTCGCGGTGTGCCACTCGGGGGTGACGCTGGCGGCCGCGCATGCCGGCCCGCTGGCGGAGGCGATTCTCGCCGGGCGGCTGCCCGATCTCGTCGCCGAGCTCGGGCCGGAACGGTTCCATGCTGACGCGGCCTGATCCCGGTGGGGTGACGATCCTGTTCGAGGACGCACCGATCCGCGCGCGCGAGGGCGAGAGCGTCGCCTCGGCGCTGCTCGCCGCCGGCATCCTTGCCTTTCGCACGACCGCGGTCTCCGGCGCGCCGCGCGGGCCGTTCTGCATGATGGGGGCGTGTTTCGACTGCCTCGCCGTGGTGGACGGCGTGGGCGGCGTGCAGACCTGCCTCGTGCCGGTGCGCGAGGGGATGCGCGTGGAACGCCAGCACGGCGTGCGCGATGTCGCGGCCGAGGATGCGGCATGAGGGTCGATCTCGCGGTCATCGGCGCCGGCCCGGCCGGCATCGCCGCGGCGACCGAGGCGCGCGCGCATGGGCTCTCGGTCGTGGTGCTCGACGAGAACCCCGCGCCCGGCGGGCGGATCTGGCAGGCGATCGAGGCGCGCGCGGCGAAGGACGGCGACGACCGCGCGGCACAGGAGGCCGTGCGGGCCTTCCGGGCGTGCGGCGCCGAGGCGCGGTTCGGCGCGACGGTCTGGTGCGTCGAGCCCGAGGGTCGCGTCTATTGGAGCGAGCAGGGCCGCGCGCGCGATGCCGAGGCGGCGCAGGTGCTGATCGCGACCGGCGCGACGGAGCGGCCGATGCCGATCCCGGGCTGGACCCTGCCGGGCGTGATGACCGTCGGGGCAGCGCAGATCGCGCTGAAGACGGGCGGCCTCGTCCCGTCGGGCGATATCTGGCTCGCCGGCCAGGGGCCGCTGCTGCTGCTCTATGCGACGCAGGCGCTCGCCGCGGGCGGACGCATCGCCGGCGTGCTCGACCTCGCCGACCCGGGCGGGCGGCGGCGCGCGCTCGCGCATCTGCCGGGCGCGCTGCGGGCGCCGTCCTATCTCGCGCGCGGGCTGGTGTGGCGGCTCGCGCTCCGCCGCGCTGGCGTGCCCTGGATCCGCGCGACGGATGTGCGTGCCGAGGGCGAGGGGCGGCTCGAGCGCATCCGCTCCGTCGCCGACGGCGCGGTGCACACCAGACCCGCCTCGCTGCTGCTGCTGCATGACGGCGTGATCCCCTCGGTGCAGATCACCCGCGCGCTCGGCTGCGCGCATGTCTGGGACGAGGCGCAGCGCTGCTGGAAGCCGGCGACCGATGCGTGGGGCCGCAGCAGCCACGCGCGGATCGTGATCGCCGGCGACGGGGCTGGGATCGGCGGGGCCGCAGTCGCGCAGCTCTCCGGCCGCATCGCCGCCCTCGGCATCGCCGCCGCGCTCGAACGGCTCACCGAGGCGGCCCGCGACAGCGCCGCTGCCCCGCTCGTCGCGGCGCGGGCGAGGCACCTGGCCGTGCGCCCGTTCCTCGATGCGCTGTTCGCGCCGCTGCCGATTGAACCGGATGACGACACCATCCTCTGCCGCTGCGAGGAGGTGACGGCGGGACGCGTGCGCGAGGCCGTCTCGCTCGGCTGCCTTGGCGCGAACCAGCTCAAGTCGTTCACCCGCGCCGGCATGGGGCCGTGCCAGGGGCGGATGTGCGGACCGACGGTCGCGGCGGTGATCGCGGCCGCGCGTGGCGTGAAGGTGCAGGAGGTCGAGCCCTACCGGCTGCGCTTCCCGACCAAGCCGCTGACGCTCGGTGAGCTCGCCGCGCTGCACGAGACCGTGCAATGACCTCGCGCGCAGTGGTGATCGGCGGCGGGCTGCACGGGCTCTCGACGGCGCTGCATCTCGCGCGCGCCGGCTGGCCCGTCACGGTGCTGGAGCGGCGCCATGTCGGGCGGCACTCCTCGGGCGTCAATGCCGGCGGCGTGCGCCGCCTCGGACGCGATCTGCGCGAGATCGCGCTGTCGCAGGTGGCGCACGAGATGTGGACGAACCTGCCCGCGCTGGTCGGCGACGATGGCGGGTTCCGCCCCTCGGGCCAGGTGAAGGTGGCGGAGAGCGAGGCGGATCTCGCCAAGCTCGAACGCCGCGAAGCCGAGGTGCGCGCGCTCGGCTGGTCGCACGAGGAGGTGGTCGATCGCGCCGAGACGCGGCGGCTGCTGCCCGCGGTCGCGCCGCACGTGGTCGGCGCGCTGGTGGTGCGCGATGACGGTGCGGCCGATCCGATGCGCACGGTGATGGCGTTCCGGCGCGCCGCCACGGAAGCCGGGGCGGTGATCGAGGAGGGCGCGGGTGTCGTTGCGCTCGAACGCACCGGCTCGGGCCGCCTGCGCGTGGTCACCGAGCGCGGCGCGTGGGAGGCCGAGCGGGTCGCCAACTGCGCCGGCGCCTGGGCGACGGTGATCGCGGGCATGGCCGGCGAGACGATCCGCTGCGGCGTGAAGTCGTCGATGATGATCGTCACCGAACGCCTGCCGCGCTTCGTCGAGCCGACCGTGGGATCGGCCTCACGCGCGCTGTCGTTCAAGCAGACGGACACGGGAACGGTGCTGATCGGCGGCGGCCATCAGGGCCGCGCCGATCTCGCGGCCGAGACGGCGGTGGTGGATTTCCGCAACCTCGCCAAGGCCGCGCGCATCGCCGCCGAGCTGTTTCCGCTGATGCGCGGCGTGCGCATCGTGCGCAGCTGGTGCGGCATCGAGGCGCGCACGCCCGACGAGATCCCGGTGATCGGCGAGAGCACCACCTGCCCGGGCCTGGTCCACTCCTTCGGCTATTCCGGGCACGGCTTCCAGCTCGCCCCCGCCGCCGGCGCGGCGGTGGCCGAGATCATGATGCGCGGCACGACCAACCTGCCCGTCGCGCCCTTCGCGCCCGCGCGGCTGATCGAGACGGCGGCGGCATGACGGCGCTCGCGGTCGAGGGGTTGCGCACGGAGTTCCGCATCGGCGGCGCGTGGTATCCGGCGGTGAAGGACATCTCCTTCACGCTCGCGCGCAACGAGACGCTGGCGCTGGTCGGCGAGAGCGGCTGCGGCAAGTCGATGACCGCGCTGTCGATCATGGGGCTGGTGCCAGTGCCGGCCGGGCGCATCGCCGCGGGGCGGATTGCGCTGGAGGGGCGCGAGATCACCGGACTGCCCGAGCCGGAGCTCGAGAAGATCCGCGGCGATCGCGTCGCGATGATCTTCCAGGAGCCGATGACCAGCCTCAACCCGGTGATGACGGTCGGCGACCAGGTGGCCGAGCCGCTGATCCGCCATCGCGGCATGCCGCGCAAGCAGGCGCTGAAGCACGCGCTCGGCCTGCTTGAGGAGGTGAAGATCGCCTCGGCGGCCGCGCGCCTCTCGGAGTATCCGCACCAGTTCTCCGGCGGGATGCGCCAGCGCGTGATGATCGCCATGGCGCTCGCCTGCGAACCGGCCGTGCTGCTCGCCGACGAGCCGACCACCGCGCTCGACGTGACGATCCAGGCGCAGGTGCTGGGGCTGCTCGCCGATCTGCGCGCGCGCCACGGCACCTCGGTGCTGTTCATCACCCACAATCTTGGCGTGGTGGCGCAGATCGCCGATCGGGTGGCGGTGATGTACGCGGGCGAGATCGTCGAGGAAGGGCCCGTGCACGCGATCTTCGCCGATCCCGGCCACCCCTACACGCGCGCGCTGTTCGCGACCATTCCGCGCATGGACCGCGCCGGCCAGGACCTCGCCGCGATCCCCGGACGCGTGCCCGCGCTCGATGCGATGCCGCGCGGCTGCCGTTTCGCGCCGCGCTGCCCGCTCAGGCGCGACGGCTGCGAGCGGGAGCAGGCGCTCGTGCCGGTGGGCGATGGCCATCGCGTGCGCTGCCACGTGACGACGGGAGCCCTGGCGGATGCTTGAACCGGACGGTCGCGTCGCGATGGTCTCGGGTGCTGCGCGCGGCATCGGTCGCGCGGTCGTGCTGCGGCTGCTGGAGAGCGGCTTCAGCGTCTCGGCCGGCGTGCGCGACCGGCACGACCTGCCCGCCTCGAACCGGTTGTTCTTGCATCGCTACGATGCCGAGGACCCGGTGAGCGCTGATGCCTGGGCGGCCGCGACGGCCGAGCGTTTCGGCCGCATCGATGCCGTGGTGGCCGCGGCCGGAATCAACCCGGTGGCGCGACTGCTGGATGCCGACGACACCGCGCTCGACGCACTCTGGGCCGTGAATGTGAAGGGTCCGAAGCATCTTGTGCGCGCGGCCTGGCCGCATCTGGTCGCCTCGGGCAACGGGCGCGTCGCGATCCTCTCCTCGCTCTCCGGCAAGCGGGTGGCGAACGAGAACATGGGCTATGCGGCGAGCAAGTTCGCTGCCGTCGCGCTGACGCATGCGATCCGCCGCGAGGGCTGGGATCACGGCATCCGCGCCACCGCAATCTGCCCCGGCTTCGTCGACACCGACATGACCGCACATGTGACCAGGCACCCGCGCGCGCAGATGAGCCGGCCGGAGGACGTGGCCGCGCTGATCGAGACCGTGCTTCGCCTGCCCGCGCACGCCGTCGTCGCGGAGGTGCTGGTGAACTGCCGGCTGGAGCCGACGCTGTGAGACTGGTGCGCCGCGCCGACACCGAGCGCGCGCGCATCCTCTTCTCGCTCGACGGCGCGCCGGCGGAGGCGCTCGCCGGCGACACGCTGATGACCGCGATCCTCACCAACGCCGGTCATCTGCGCACGAGCGAGTTCGGCGACGGCACGCGTGCCGGCTTCTGCTGGATGGGGGCGTGCCAGGACTGTTTCGTGTGGGTGGAGGGGCTCGGGCGCGTGCGCGCCTGCGCCACGTTGCTCGAACCCGGCATGGCGGTGCGGCGGGCATGACGGTGGCGGTGGTCGGCGCCGGCCCGGCGGGCACGCGCGCGGTCGAGGTGCTGGTGCGCGCCGGGCAGCGCCCCGTCTGGATCGACGAGGCGCCGGCGAATGGCGGCCGCATCTACCAGCGCCCGCTTGCCGGCACGACGCGCAGCCATCGCGACCTCTACGGCACCGAGGCGGCGAAGGCGGCGGCGATCCATGCGCTCGGCGACCGGCTGCGCGACGCCAGCGACTGGCGCCCCGGCACGCTCGTCTGGAACCTCCGTCCCGGCCTGCTCGACACGTTCCGCGCCGGACGGCACGAGGCGATCCGGTTCGAGCGTGCCATCCTCTGCACGGGCGCGATGGACCGGATCGTGCCGGTGCCGGGCTGGACGCTGCCCGGCGTGTTCACGCTCGGCGGCGCGCAGATCGCGCTCAAGGCGCAAGGAGCGGCGATCGGCGCGCGCGTGGCCTTCCTCGGCACCGGGCCGCTGCTGTGGCTGGTCGCGGCGCAGTACGTGAAGGCCGGCGCGAGCGTCGCGCTGGTGCTCGACACCTCCCCGTTCGCGACCAAGGCGCGCGCGACTGCCGGGCTGCTGCGCGATGCCACGACCTTCGCCAAGGGGCTCGCGCTTGTCGCACGACTCCGCCTGGCGGGAGTGCGGGTGATCGAAGGTGGTGCGCCCATCGCGATCGAGGGCACGGACGCGGTGGCGGCGGTGCGCGTGCGCGACCGCGCCGGGCGCGAGCACCGCATCGCCTGCGATGCCGTCGGGCTAGGCTTCGGTCTGAAGCCCGAGAGCCAGCTCGCCGATCTCGCCGGCGTGCCGTTCACGTTTGACGGGACGCAGCGCAACTGGGTGCCGCAGCATGACGGCGCGGGCCGCACGCAGGTTCCTCGCATCTATCTCGCCGGCGACGCCGCGGGCATTGCCGGCGCGGACGCGGCCGAGCTTGCCGGCGCGCGCGCGGCCTGGGCTGCCATCGCGGACGGTGGCGCCGCGGTTGACATCGCCGAGGTCGCGCGGCTCGCCCGCGTGCTCGCCCGCATCCCGCGCTTCCGCGCCGCGCTCGAACGCGCCTTCCCCTACCCGGCCGTGCTCGCCGCGCGCACGCCCGACGCAACGATCGTCTGCCGGTGCGAGGCGATCACCGCGGGCGAACTACGCGCCGCCGCACGCGAGAGCCACGTCATGGGCCGCGCACCCGAGGTGAACCGCGCCAAGGCGTTCACCCGCGTCGGCATGGGGCGCTGCCAGGGGCGCGTCTGCGGCCCGCCCGCCGCCGAGATCCTTGCCGACGCGTTGGGCTGCGATGTCGCCGAGGTCGGCCGGCTGCGCGGACAGTCGCCGGTGAAGCCGATCCCGATCCTCGCGCTGGCGGCGGAATGAGCACGACCCACGACGTGCTGATCCTGGGCGGCGGCGGCGCGGGCTGTTCGGCAGCACTGCATCTCGCACGGCGCGGCGCGCGTGTCGCCCTGTTCGAGCGCAGTCTGGTCGGCAGCCAGGCCTCGGGCGTGAACTATGGCGGGGTGCGGCAGAACGGGCGGCACCCGGCGGAGCTGCCGATCGCACGGCGATCGCGCGAGATCTGGGCACGTCTGCCGGAGCTGATCGGCACGGACGCCGAATTCGAGGTGACGGGCCACCTGAAGCTCGCCCGCAGCGCCGAGGAGGAGGCGGAGCTCGCCGCCTACATGGCGGTCGCGCGCGCGAACGATCTGCCGCTGGACCTGATCGGCTCGAACAGCATCCACGAGCGCTACCCCTGGCTCGGCCCGCGCGTGGTCGCCGGCGCGCTCGCACCCGAGGACGGAGCCGCCAACCCGCGCCTGCTCGCACCCGCCTTCGCCCACGCGGCACGCGCGGCCGGGGCCGAGATCAACGAGCACGCGCCCGTGAAGGACATCGCGCATGACGGCGGGGCGTTTGTCCTGACGATCGGTGATCGCGCCTGGCGCGCCCCGACCGCGCTGAACTGCATGGGGTATTGGGGCGGCGAGATCGCGGCGCGCTTCGGCGAGGCCGTGACGGTTGCGCCGCTCGCACCGAACATGCTGGTGAGCGAGCCGATCCCCTACTTCATCGAGCCCAACATGGGCGTGGTCGGCGGCGACGTCTATCTGCGCCAGATCCGCCGCGGCAACGTGATCTTCGGCGGCGGACGCGGCGTGAGCGATCCCGCCATCCCGTGGGGCCGGCCGCTGCCGGAACCCACCCTCGCGGCGATGGCGCGCGCGATCGAACTCGTGCCGCGGCTCGCCGGCGTGCAGGTGATCCGAAGCTGGACCGGCATCGACGGCGACATGCCCGACGGTCTGCCGGTGATCGGGCCGAGCCGCACCACGCCGGGCTTGATCCATGCCTTCGGCTTCTCGGGCCACGGCTTCATGCTGGGCCCCGGCATCGGCGCAATCCTCGCGGAGCTCGTGCTCGACGGGGGCACCGACGTGCCGCTCGACCCGTTCCGGATCGACCGGTTCGCGCTTGGCAGCGTGCGGTGATGCCGACATGATGGCAGGGCAACAATGGGGATGGGAGGCGGGACGATGAAGCTTCGTATGGCACTGCTGGCCGGCGCGGCGGCGCTCGGCTGGGCGGTCCAGAGCGGACCGTCAGCGGCACAACCGAAGACCACGGTGACCGTGGGCATGGCCGCGCAGGATGTCGGTCGGCTCGACCCGCATTTCGCGGTGACGACGATCGACCGCGTCGCCGTCGCCTGGATGTTCAACGGCCTCGTGCGGTTCAAGCCGGGCAGCATCAACCCGGCCGAGATCGAGCCCGACCTCGCCGAGCGCTGGGAAAGCAGCGCCGACGGCCGCAGCTGGACCTTCCATCTGCGCCGCGGCGTGCAGTTCCACGGCGGCTTCGGCGAGGTCACGGCCGAGGATGTCGCGTTCAGCCTGCGCAAGGCCGCGCAGGCCTCGACCTCGGCGTTCTCGGGCGACTTCCGCGCCTTCGAGTCGGTGGACGTGGTCGACCCACACACGGTGCGGATCCGGCTGCGCGAGAACGTCCCCAGCCTGCTCGGCCTCGTGACCAACTACGCCGGCGGCTACATCGTCTCGAAGCGGGCCGTCGAGCAGAAGGGCGATGCCTTCGTGCGCGCGCCGATCGGCTCTGGCCCCTTCGCCTTCGCCGCCGTCACGCCGAACCAGTCGCTCGAACTGGCCGCGCATGAGGGCTATTTCCGCGGCTCCCCGCACATCAAGCGGGTGTCCTACCGCTTCATCCCCTCGGATGCCTCGCGCGACCTCGCCTTCCAGAACCGCGAGCTCGACGTGAACTACGGCCGCGCACAGGCCACCTGGCTCGAGCGCACCCGCCGCCTGCCGGACGTGATCGTCGACGTGTTCGAGCCGGCCGAGCTCTCGATCATCAATGTCAACACCAGGCAGGCGCCGTTCGACGACATCCGCGTGCGCCGCGCCTTCGCGCACGCGATCAACCGCACTGAGCTGGTGCGCTGGCGCGGCGACGCGGTTGCCCGCGAGGGCCAGTCGCTGGTGCCGCGCGGCTATCTCGGCTTCACCGCGGACGTGCCGCTGCTGCCGCACGATCCCGACCGCGCGCGCGCCCTGCTGGCCGAAGCGGGGCACCCGAACGGCTTCACGGTGCGCGTGGTCCATACGCAGTTGCCGGAGATGCTCGCGGGGATGCAGGTGGTGCAGCAGCAGCTCCGCCGCGTGGGCATCACTCTCGATCTCCAGGTGGTCGAGCACGCGACGTTTCACCAGCAGATCCGGCAGGATCTGAGCCCGCTCGTGTACTACGGCGCGGCGCGATTCCCGATCGCGGACATCTACCTGACACAGTTCTATCACGGCCGGTCGATCGTGAAGACGCCGACCGCGGTCACGAACTTCAGCCACTGCACCATGGCGGATGCCGAGATCGACGCCGCGCGCGTTGAGACCGACCCGCAGAAGCAGCTCGCGCTCTGGGCGACCGCGCAGCGCAAGCTGGTCGAGGCCGTGTGCGGCGTACCGCTGTTCGAGACATTGCTGGTGTTCGCGCGCCACAACAGCCTCGACTACGGCTACGAACTGAAGGGCTCGATGTCGCTCGGGCCCCTGATCACCGAGGCGACGCGGTTCCGGTGATCCGCAGGCGCGAGACGCGCCGATGATCGGCTTCGTGGTGGGGGGGGGGGGGGGCCCCCCCCCCCCCCCCGTGGGGGGTGTGGAAATGTGGTTTGTGTTTGGGGGGGTGGGTGCGGGCCCGGCGCCCCGGGGGTTCCGTGCACCCGCGGGCGCGACACCCGCGTTTTAGGGGGTGGGGGGTGGGGCGGCGGCGGGCCCCCCCCCCGACCCTGGTCGCGGTTCTGACATTGGTGTTCGTGATCGTGCGGATCGTGCCGGGCGATCCGGCGCTGGTGATCCTCGGCGACCAGGCGACGCCGGACGCGATCGCGGCGCTGCGCACGCGCCTCGGGCTCGATCGTCCGCTGCACGAGCAGTACTTCGAGTTCCTGTTCGCCTCCTTGACCGGCGATTTCGGCACGTCGCTGGTGACAGGCAGGCCGATCGTGAGCGAGGTCGCGGCGGTGCTGCCGCACACGCTCGATCTCACCGGCGCGGCCATGGTGATCGGCACGGTCGTCGGCGTGCCGGTGGGGATCTGGGCTGCCCTGCACCGCAACCGCGCGATCGATGTCGCCGCCCGGCTGCTGTCGCTGCTCGGGCTCTCGTTCCCGGTGTTCGTCTCCGGGATCTTCCTGCTGCTCGCGTTCGCGCTGCACTGGAAGGTGTTCCCGGTGATCGGCAACGCCAATCTCGCCGACCCGGTGGACCGGCTGCACAAGCTCGTGCTGCCGGCGCTGACGCTTGGGCTGGTGATGGCGGCCTACATCACGCGCGTCACACGCAGCGCGATGCTGCACGTGCTGTCCGAGGACTTCATCCGCACCGCGCGCGCCAAGGGCGTGCCCTGGCGCGCGGTGGTGTGGAAGCACGGGCTGCGCAACGCGCTGATCCCGGTGGTCACCGTGATCGGGCTCTATGTCGGCATCCTGATCGGCAACTCGGTGCTGACCGAGATCGTCTTCAACCGGCCGGGCCTGGGCAAGATCATCGTCGGCGCGCTCAACCAGCGCGACTATTCGATGCTGCAAGGGCTGATGGTGATCTACTGCTTCCTGATCGTGGTGGTGAACCTGATCACGGACCTCACCTACGGCCTGATCGATCCGCGGGTGAAGCACGGATGACCACGGCCGCCGCTCCCGCGATCATCGCCGTCTCGCCGCTCCGCCGCGCGGTTTCCCGCTTCCTCGCCAATCCGACCACCGGCATCGGCGTCATCCTCTGCGTCCTGGTCGCGCTCTCGGCGATCCTTGCCCCGATCCTCTCGCCGCACGACCCGATCGAGCAGAACGTCATCGACCAACTGAGCCCGCCTGGTGGCGACTATCCGCTCGGCACCGACTATTTCGGCCGCGACGTGCTTTCGCGCATCCTGTGGGGCGGACGGATCAGCCTGATCGTCTCGCTCACCGCGATCGCCGCGGCGATCGTGATCGGCGGCGCCATCGGCATGATCTCGGGCTATGTCGGCGGCCGCATCGACAACTTCGTCATGCGGGTGATGGACGTGCTGCTGTCGTTCCCCAGCCTGATCCTCGGCCTGATCGTGGTTGCGCTGCTCGGCCCGGATCTCCGCAACCTGATCGTCGCGATCGGACTGACGGCGATCGCGCCCTTCGCGCGGATCGCGCGCGCGCCGGTGCTGACGCTCAAGGAGCGCGCCTTCGTCGAGGCCGGCCGAGCGCTCGGCTACAGCCATGCACGCATCCTGTTCGTGCACATCCTGCCGAACATCCTCTCCGAGGTGCTGGTGATGGGCAGCCTCTGGATGGCGACTGCCGTGCGCACCGAGGCCTCGCTCTCCTTCATCGGCCTCGGCGTGAAGCCGCCGACACCGACCTGGGGTGGGATGATGCGCGACGGGTTCGAGAACATCCTCGACGCGCCCTGGCTCGCCGTCTTCCCCGGCGTCGCCATCCTGATCCTGGTGCTCGCGCTGAACATGGTGGGCGACGGGTTGCGCGACGCGACCGATCCGAAGCTGCGCGCCGAATGACCTCGCTGCTTGAGGTCGGCGGGCTGGTGAAGCACTTCACGGTGACGAAGGGCTTTCCGCGTCCGGTCACGACGACGGTGCGCGCCGTGGACGGCGTGTCCTTCGCCGTGCGTCGAGGCGAGGCCTATGGCCTGGTCGGCGAGAGCGGCTGTGGTAAATCGACGGTCGCACGCGCCGTGCTGCGCCTGATCGAGCCGGATGACGGGACGGTCCGGTTCGACGGCGAGGACGTATGCGCCGCGCGCGGCGAGACGCTGGCGCGGCTGCGCCGGCGCATGCAGATCATCTTCCAGGACCCGTACTCGTCGCTCAATCCGCGCCGCACGATCGGCCAGGCGCTGACCGAGCCGCTGCGCGTGCATGGGCTCGCCTCCGGACGCGCGGCACGCGATCGCGCGGCCTCGCTGCTCGACGAGGTCGGCATGCCGCCCTCGGCGCTCGACCGCTATCCGCACGAGTTCTCGGGCGGCCAGCGCCAGCGCATCGGCATCGCGCGCGCGCTGACCGTCGAGCCCGAACTGCTGATCGCCGACGAGCCGGTCTCGGCGCTGGATGTCTCGGTGCAGGCCCAGGTGCTGCTGCTGCTGCGCGACCTGCAGAAGCGGCGCAACCTCGCCTTCGTGTTCGTCAGCCACGATCTCGGCGTGGTGCGCTGGTTCTGCGACCGCGTCGCCGTGATGTATCTCGGCCGCATCGTCGAGGAGGGCGGCGTGGGCGAGGTGTTCACCGACCCGCTGCACCCCTACGCGCGGGTCCTGCGTGACGCTTCGCCGGTGCCCGATCCCTCCGGGCGCGGGGCATTGCCGCGCATCGTCGGCGAGATCCCGTCTGCGGCGAATCCGCCGTCGGGTTGTCACTTCCATCCGCGCTGTCCGCTTGTGCGTGACGCGTGTCGCGCCACCTATCCGTCCTGGCGCGCCCATGGCGAGCGCGGCGCCGCCTGCGTGCTGGTCTGACGCGGCGGACGAGGCGCCGTCAATCCCGGACGGCGGCCATCACGCGCGCCGCGTAGTCGGGGAACGCCACCGGATCGAGCCAGCGCGTGACCGAGACGAGGTCGCGTTCGGGTTCGATCCAGGTCACATGCCCTCCGGCACCCGAGGCGAACAGGCTGCGCGGGGACGCGGCCGGCGCACGCGCGCCGTTGGTGTTGAGCCACCACAGCAGTCCGTACTCGGGCTTCAGCGCGCCGGGCTCGGCGATCGCGTCGATCCAGGACCCGGCGATGAGCTGGCGTCCGTTCCAGTGCCCGCGCCGCGCGACCAGCAGGCCGATCCGGGCCTGGTCGGCGGCGCCGATGAACACGCCGCCGCCCCAGTGGCCGCCGCCGGGCACCGAGGGCATCTCCACGCCGTCGATCGCCACGCGCGCGGTGTCGTAGGCATGCCAGGCCCAGTCGCGGCCCGCGCCGATCGGGTCCATGATCCGGTCGCGGAACACCTCCGGCAGCGGCCGGCGGAACACGTGCAGGAGCGCCAGCGACAGCGCGTTCACCCGGACGTCGTTATACTCCCAGAACGTCCCCGGGGCGTGCAGCGGCCGCGCCTCGCCCTTCTTCGCGCGGCCCTCGCGCGCGAGGTCGCGGTTGCGGTCGATCACGTCGGACTTGCCCCAGAGCGTCCCCTCCCACTCCGAGGTCAGCGTGAGGAGCTGGCGCCACGTCACCGCGCCGTTGCGCGCGCCTTCGAACGCGGGCGAGCCCACCCGTGCCGAGACGGGCTCATCGAGATCGGCAACGAGCCCGTCATCGACCGCAAGGCCGGCCAGCAGCGAGAGGTAGGACTTCGCCACGCTGAACGTCATGTCGGCGCGCGCCGTGTCGCCCCAGGAGGCGACCACGGCGCCACGGCGCAGGATCATCCCCGCTGGGCCGCCGCGCGGTGCCACCGGCCCGAGGATCGCGTTGTCCGGCGCCGGTTCGAAGTAGCCGCTCTCGAGATGGGCACGCAGGTCGCGCGGCCAGGGCGTCTCGTGCGCCTCCGCGAATCGGGCCGCCTCGGCGAGGGCGGCCGGGTCCATGCCGAGCGCGACGGGCTCAGCCGCAGGCAGCGGGGTCACGAGGGCGATGGGGTCAGGCATGATCTGGACGTAGCAGAGACCGCGACCGCCCGCCACGTCGGCCGCACCTTGCCGCGCCGGACGCCCGCCCGTAGTTTCCCCCCGATGCTGCTGTTCCTTGCCCGTCGCACGGCGCTCGCGGTGCTGGTCGCCCTCACCGTGCTGACCTTTGCCTTCGTGCTGACGCGACTCGCCGGCGACCTCGCGATCGTCATCGCGGGGCCGGAGGCGCGCGCCGAGGATGTCGAGGCGATCCGTCGTGCCTACGGGCTCGACCGGCCGGTGATCATCCAGTTCTTCGACTGGGCCCTGCGGGCGGTCATGGGCGATTTCGGCGAGAGCTTCTTCTTCCGCGAACGCGTCTCGACGCTGATCTGGCAACGCCTGCCGATCACGCTGACGCTGGGGATGGTGGGGCTGGGGATCGCGCTGGTTGTCGCGATCCCGCTCGGTATCCTCGCCGCCCTGCGCGAGAACACCTGGGTCGACCGTACCGTCGGACTGGTCGCGATGGTCGGCCAGGCGCTGCCGTCGTTCTGGCTGGCGCTGCTGCTCATGCTGTTCTTCGGACTGCAGCTCGGCTGGCTGCCGATCTCGGGCACCGGGTCGTGGGAGCACTACGTGATGCCCGGGATCGTGCTGTCGTTCTCGGCGATCCCGGCGCTGATGCGGCTGACGCGCGCCGGCATGATCGACGCCATGTCGTCCGACTACATCCGCACCGCGCGCGCCAAGGGCCTCTCGCGGCGCTCGATCGTGCTGAAGCACGCGCTGCGCAACGCCGCGATGCCGGTGGTCTCGATCACCGCGGTGCAGCTCGGCTTCATGCTCGGCGGATCGATCGTGATCGAGACCGTGTTCGCGCTGCACGGAATCGGCTTCCTCGCCTGGGAGAGCATCAGCAAGAACGACTTTCCCACCGTCCAGGCGGTGGTGCTGCTGTTTGCCGTCATCTACATCGTGCTGACCCTGATCGCCGACGTGGCGAACGCCGTGCTCGACCCGCGGCTGCGCGCGTCATGAGGGTGCTGCGCAACGCCGGCCTCGCCGTCGGCGCCGTGATCGTCGGCGTGGTGCTGTTCTGCGCGGTATTCGCGGAACTGCTCATGCCGCACGACCCTTTCGCGCAGGACCTGACGCGCCGGCTGCTGCCGCCGTTCTGGATGGACGGGCACGATCCCGCGCATCTGCTCGGCACCGATCAGCTCGGCCGCGACTACCTGTCCCGGCTGATCCTGGGCGCGCGCATCTCGATGCTGATCGGCATCACCGCGGTGATCGTCTCCGGGCTGATCGGCATCACGCTCGGCGTGATCGGCGGCTTCTTCGGTGGTCGTGTCGACGATGTCGTGATGTTCATCATCACCACCCGGCTCGCGATCCCGCTGATCCTGGTGGCGCTTGCGGTGGTCTCGCTGGTGGGCTCCTCCCTGACCGTGGTCGTGCTGACGCTGGGGCTCCTACTGTGGGACCGCTTCGCGGTGGTGGCGCGCACCACGACGATGCAGGTGCGCACGCTCGACTACGTCTCCGCCGCCTGGGCGGCTGGTTGCTCGCGCGCCTGGATTCTCGGCCGCGAGGTGCTGCCGAACATCCTCTCCCCGCTCGCGGTCGTCGCCACGCTCGAGATGGCGCTCGCGATCCTGCTCGAGGCGGTGCTGTCGTTTCTCGGCCTCGGCGTGCCGCCGCCGCTTCCCTCCTGGGGCCTGATGATCTCGGAGGGCAAGGAGTACATGTTCTTCGACCCCTGGGTGATCTTCGTGCCCGGCATCACGCTGTTCGTGCTGGTGATGGGCATCAACCTGCTCGGCGACGGGCTGCGCGACATGGTCGGCGCGAGCCAGGTACGATGAGCGCGACGCCCGGCGCCGCACTGCTCGAGGTGCGCAACCTGCGCGTCTCCTTCGGCGGTCTTGCCGCCGTGCGCGGCGCGCATCTGACCATCTATCGCGGCGAGACCCATTGCGTCGTCGGAGAGTCGGGTTGCGGCAAGAGCGTCACCGCGCTCGCGGTGATGGGTCTGCTCGCGCGCTCCGGCAGGCGCGAGGCCGACCGGCTGGCCTTCGACGGTCAGGACCTGCTGCGGCTCTCCGAATCGCAGTTCTCGAAGCTGCGCGGCGACAAGATGGCGATGATCTTCCAGGAGCCGATGACCAGCCTGAACCCGGCCTACACGGTGGGGTCGCAGATGGCGGAGGTGTACCGGCGCCATCGCGGCGGGCCGCGCGCCGAGGCGCTCGATCGCGCCGAGGACCTGCTCGCGAAGTGCCGCGTCACCTCGCCGCGGATGCGCCTCGGCCAGTATCCGCATCAGCTCTCGGGTGGGCTCCGCCAGCGCGTGATGATCGCGATGGCGCTGATGTGCGACCCCGAACTGCTGGTTGCCGACGAGCCGACCACCGCGCTCGACGTCACGGTGCAGGCGCAGATCCTGCGGCTGCTGATGGATCTCCAGCGCGATCTCGGTCTCGCGCTCATGCTGATCACGCACGATCTCGGCGTGGTCGGGCGCATGGCGCACCGCGTCTCGGTGATGTACGCGGGCGAGGTCGTGGAGTCCGCGCCGGCCGCCGAACTGTTCGGCAACCCGACGCATCCCTACACGCGCGGCCTGCTCGAATGCGTGCCCGCGCCCGGCAAGGTGCGGCGCGACCAGCCGCTCGGCTCGATCCCCGGCGTGGTGCCGCGCATCGGCCACCACTTCGAGGGCTGCGCGTTCCGCGACCGCTGCGGCCAGGCGCGCCCCGAATGCGCGCGCACCGTGGCGTGGCAGGAGACGGGCTCCGAGCACGGCTATCGATGCGTTCTGCCACCAAACTGGTCCGGCCCGGCGAGCCTCGCCGCGTGAGCGCCCCCGCGATCGAGCTGCATGACCTCACGCGGCATTTCCGTGTGAAGACCGGGCTGTTCGGCGAGGCGAAGCACGTCGTCGCAGTGGACGGCGTGTCGTTCTCGGTGCCGACCGGCGGCGTGCTCGGCGTGGTCGGCGAGTCGGGCTGCGGCAAGTCCACGCTGGCGCGCGTGATCCTCGGCCTCCTGCCACCCACGTCGGGGGATGTGCTGGT
>NZ_JBHYDW010000015.1:37572-55151 GCF_051860475.1 Elioraea sp.
GGACGGCCAGCGCCTCTCGGCGATGGACCGGCGCGCGCGGGCGCGGCTGATCCAGCCGGTGTTCCAGGATCCGTTCTCCTCGCTCAACCCGCGCCGGCGTATCCGCGACATCGTCGCCCTGCCGCTGGTGGCGCAGGGCGGCATCGCCGACAGCGAGATTCACCGCCGCGTGAACGAGGGGCTGGAGCGCGTCGGACTCGACCCGGGGATGGGCAACCGGCTGCCGGCGGAGCTCTCGGGCGGACAGCGCCAGCGCGTGGCGATCGCGCGCGCGCTCGTGCTGCGCCCGCGCATCGTCATCTGCGACGAGCCGACGAGCGCGCTCGACGTTTCGGTACAGGCGCAAATCCTGAACCTGCTCGCCGAGCTGCGCCGCGATCTCGGGCTCACCTACCTGTTCATCAGCCACAATCTCGCGGTGGTGGAGCATGTCGCCACCGAGGTCGCGGTGATGTATCTCGGCCGGATCGTCGAGCGCCGCCCGACCGAGGCGCTGTTCGCCGCGCCCGAGCATCCGTACACGAAGGCGCTGCTCGCGTCGGTGCTGACGCCTGAGCCCGGTCTCGGGATTCCCGATGTCGGTCTCGGCGACGCCATGCCCGATCCGGCGAACATCCCGCCCGGCTGCCGGTTCCATCCGCGCTGCCCGGTCGCGGTGGAGCGGTGCCGGACCGACCCGCCCAGGCCGCGCACGGGCCACGACATCGAGGTGGAGTGCCACCTCGCCACGGTCTGACCGCCTACGCCGCGCGTCGCGCCGCCACCAGAGCCGCGCGGCCCGCGGCGGTCGCGCTCACCCAGGCGCTGCCGTCGCCATCGTGCTCGTGCCTGACGAGACCGCGCTCCAGCGCCTCCTCCCACACGGTCAGGCGCGGGCAGGAGGTGCGCCACGCGTCGATCACCTCCGCATAGGGGCGTGGACGGTCCGCGACGAACTCCACCAGATCCAGGATCAGCGGCTCGATCGGACCGGACATCACGGTTCCTCCGTCTCAGGGTGCCACCCCGTATCCAGCTTCCATGCACGACATGGGTGCATGCGATCAAGGTGGCGATGCGTCCCGCCCCGAGCTGGAACCGCGGCTCGGTCATCGCCTCCGCCAGGCGCCGCGCCAGGATGGTCCCGAGCATCGAGGCCCGGAGTGCGCACCCTGCCATCACCGGACCGACCCTACCCGCCTCGGCGACCATCCCCTCCCAGACGGGCATGACCGCCTACGTGAAGCCGTCGGCCTTCAGGATGTTCAGGCCGCGGCAGCTGTTCTGCGCGATCCGGTCGGACAGCACCGGACGCATCTGTGGTCGCTCGCTCAGCGTGAAGGGCGACGTCGTCGGCACCACACTGGACACGCACAGCGTCCAGGCCATCAGCCGGGGCCGGAACCAGCGCGGCTGGCTGGAGAGACGCCGAGTGGGGTCACGAACGAACGCCTGGCCGACCTGAGGCACCGGCGCGCGGGCGGGGGCGCGGTGATACCGGTTCCGGGCGGCCGCCGGCTGGTCCGACGGCACCGATTTGCGCCGCCCGGCGCTGCTGGATATGTTCCCGCGCCGCGCGCCGAGGCATCAGCATGGCGCGCACGAACGTGATGCCCGGCCCTGCGCGTCCGGCCGGGCCTGGGGACAGCGATTTGGCCGACATCTTCGACGAGATCGAGGAAGACCTCCGCAAGGAGCGCGCGAAGAGGCTGTGGGACCGCTACGGCTGGATCGTGCTGTTGGTTGCCGGCGGGGTCGTGCTGGGCGTCGCCGGCTGGCGCGGCTGGCAGTGGTACGAGCACCGCCAGGCGACGGAGGCGGCCGAGCGCTTCCTCGCCGCCGCCTCCGCCGCCGACCGCGGCGAGGCGGCCTCCGCGGCCGCCACGTTCGCGGAACTCTCGCGCGGCGCACCCGCCGGCTACCGTGTGTTCGCCCGGCTGCGCGAGGCCGGGGCCAGGGCACGCCTCGGCGAGACCGCCGAGGCGGTGGCGCTCTACGAGACGCTCGCGCGCGACGCCGCCGTGCCGCCGCTCTACCGCGACCTCGCCACGCTGCTTGCGGTGATGCACCAGACCGACTCGGGCGACCCCCGCGCGCTCGCCGACCGGCTGGCGCCGCTCGCGGCGGAGGGGGCTGCGTTCCGGTTCTCGGCGATGGAGCTCCAGGCGGTGCTGGCGGAGCGCCGCGGCGACCGCGCCGAGGCGCGGCGGCTGCTCCAGGCGCTCGCGCAGGATGGCGCGGCGCCCGAGGGGGTGCGCCGCCGCGCCGGCGAGATGCTCGGCGCGATCGGGAGCTGAGGCAATGCGCGGACGCCGCCACCTCTCGCGCCGCGGGCTGATCGCCGCGCTGCCGTTCGCCACGTCGGGCTGCGGCATGTGGGATTGGGCGTTCGGCGACTCGAAGCAGCCCCTGCCCGGTGAGCGCCGCGCGGTACTGCCCGGCGAGGCCGAGGCGGCGGCCGATCCGAGCCTCGCCGACATGCCGGTGGAACTGCCGCCGCCGGTGGCGAATCCAGCCTGGCCGGTGCCGGGCGGCACGCCCTCGAACGTGATGGGGCATCTCGCCGCCGGCGACAGGCTGGAGGTGGCCTGGCGCACGGGAATCGGCACCGGCGGGT
This sequence comes from Elioraea sp., assembly GCF_051860475.1. Lineage (NCBI taxonomy): Bacteria > Pseudomonadati > Pseudomonadota > Alphaproteobacteria > Acetobacterales > Elioraeaceae > Elioraea > Elioraea sp. Next base: position 40,169 of record NZ_JBHYDW010000015.1, read on the forward strand.
CGCGGCGGCGCCCGCTGCTCACCACGCCGGTGGTTGCCGACGGGCGCGTCTATGCCTGCGATGCCACCGCCGAAGTCACGGCGCTCGACACCGCCTCGGGGCGGACGGTATGGCGGGCCGATGCGCGCCCGCCGCGCAACCGCGGCAGCCTGCTCGGTGCCGGCCTCGCCTATGCCGACGGGCGGGTGTTCGTCGCCACCGGGCTCGCCGAGGTGATGGCGTTCGACGCCACGACGGGAGCGGAGATCTGGCGCAGCGCGATGCCGACGCCGACGCGCGGCGCGATCAGCGTGGCGGACGGGCGCGTCGTGGTGCTGACGGTCGAGGGGCAGGTGCTCGCCTATGCCGCCGATACCGGCGAGCGGCAATGGAGCCATCGCGGCCCGGCGGAGACCACCACGCTGCTCGGCGCGCCGGCGCCGGCGATCGATGACGGCATGGTGCTCGCCGGGTTCCTCAACGGCGACGTTGCCGCCCTGCGGCTCGACACCGGCCGCGCGCTCTGGACCGAGGGCATCGCCGGCATCCGCGGCCGGCCATCGATCGCCGACATCGCCGCGGTGCGCGGCCGGCCGGCGATCGATCGCGGGCGCGGCATCGTCGCGGGCGCCGGCGGCGTGACCATGGCGATCGACATGCGGTCGGGCCGGCGCGTCTGGGAGCGCGAGATTCCAGGGCGCGAGAGCCCGTGGGTCGCCGGCGAGTGGATCTTCATGATCAGCGCCTCGGAGGAGGTCGCGGCCATGCGCCGCGCCGATGGGCGGGTGAAGTGGGTGACACCGCTGCCGCGCTTCCGTGACGAGGAGCGGCGGCGCGATCCGATCACCTGGACCGGGCCTCTGCTGGTCGGCGACCGGCTGGTGGTCGCCTCGAGCCGCGGCGAGGCGCTGTCGCTCTCGCCCTATACCGGCGAGATCCTCGGCCGCCAGAGACTGCCCGACGGCGTGACCGTCGCGCCGATCGCGGCCGACGGCTCGGTCTATCTGCTGACGGACGGCGCCAGCCTGGTCGCCTTGCGCTGAACGGCATGCGCCCGGTCGTCGCCATCGTCGGGCGCCCGAACGTGGGCAAGTCCACGCTGTTCAACCGGCTCGCGCGGCGGCGGATCGCGATCGTCGACGACACGCCCGGGGTGACGCGCGACCGCAAGGAGGCCGAGGCGGTGCTCGGCGGGCGCGACGTGACGCTGGTCGACACCGCCGGGCTCGAGGAGGCGCCGCCCGAGACGGTCGCGGGCAAGATGATGGCCGGGTCCGCGCGTGCGGTTGATCTCGCGGACCTGGTGCTGTTGGTGGTGGACGGCCGCGAGGGGCTGACCCCGGCGGACCGCCATTTCGCCACCTGGCTGCGGCGGACCGGCAAGCCTGCGATCCTGGTCGCAAACAAGGCCGAGGGGCGGGCGGGCGAAGGCGGCTACTACGACGCCTTCGCGCTCGGGTTCGGCGAGCCGGTCGCGGTCTCGGCCGAGCATGGCGAGGGGCTGGGCGAGTTGCACGACCGCGTCCGCGAGGCGCTGGGCGCTGCTCCCGAGGTCGCGGAGGCGGCCGAGGGCGAGGCGGGCAGCGAACGGCCGCTCCGGCTTGCCGTCGTCGGCCGGCCGAACGCCGGCAAGTCCACGCTGGTGAACCGGCTGATCGGCGAGGAACGGCTGCTCACCGGGCCGGAGCCCGGCATCACCCGCGACGCGATCGCCCTGCCCTGGCGCGACGCCGAGGGGCGGCTCGTGCGGCTGGTCGACACGGCCGGGTTGCGAAGGCGCGCGCGCGTGACCGAGAAGCTGGAGAAGCTCTCCACCGCCGCCACCATCGCCGCGCTGCGCGAGGCCGAGGTGGTGGTGCTGGTGCTCGATGCGCTCGCGCCCTTGGAGGCGCAGGACATCGCCATCGCCACGCTCGCCGAGCGCGAGGGCCGCGCGCTGGTGCTGGCGCTGAACAAGTGGGATCTCGTGCCGGTGAAGGCACGCAACGACCGTCGCCGCGCGATCGCCGATCGCCTCTCGACCGGCTTCGCCCAGCTCAAGGGCGTGCCGGTGGTGCCGCTCTCGGCGCTGTCCGGTGCGGGCGTGGACAAGCTGATGCCCGCGGTGTGGAAGGCTTACGAGGCGTGGAACTCTCGCGTGCCCACGGGGGCGCTCAACCGCTGGTTCGCGACCGCGATCGAGCGCCACCCGCCACCGCTGGTGGACGGGCGGCGGCTGAAGCTCCGCTACATCACCCAGGTCAAGGCGCGCCCGCCCAGCTTCGTGGTGTTCGGCACCCGCACCGGCAAGCTGCCGGACGACTACGTGCGCTACCTGCTGAACGGGCTGCGCGAGGCGCTGGGGCTGGAGGGCGTGCCGATCCGCCTGACGCTGCGCAGTTCGCGCAACCCGTATGTCGAGGGGGAGTGAGGATGGGCATCGCGACCACGCCCGAGGATGTGCTGGGGTTCTGGTTCGACCCCGAGACGAAGCCGAAATGGTTCAATGGCGGCACGGCGTTCGACGACGAGGTGCGCGCGGTACTCGGCCCGGCGCTTGAGGCCGCGTCGCGCGGCGATCTCGCGGCGTGGGAAGGGGACCGCGACGGCGCGCTCGCGCTGGCGCTGCTGTTGGACCAGGTACCGCGCAACATCTTCCGCGGCACCGCGCGCGCGTTTGCCCACGATGCCGAGGCGCGGCGGGTCGCGCGGATCGTGCAGGAGCGCGGCTGGGATCTGGAGCTGCCGGTCGAGCGGCGCGTGTTCCTCTACCTGCCGTTCGAGCACAGCGAGGATCTGGCGGACCAGGAGCTCTCGGTGCGGCTGTTCCGCGAGCGGGCGAACGAGGGCGAGTACCTGAAATACGCCGAGGCGCATCTCGACGTCATCCGCCGCTTCGGCCGGTTCCCGCACCGGAACGCCGCGCTGGGCCGCGACAGCACCGAGGCGGAGACCGCGTACCTCGCTCAGCCCGGCGCGGGGTTCTGACGGGCACCCTCACCCTGACCCTCTCCCGCACGCGGGAGAGGGGACGCAGCGTCGCCTCCGGGTTCCCTCTCCCGCGCACGGGTCCCATCGCGGCTTGCCGCGATGGGGGACCGCAGCGGGAGAGGGTCAGGGTGAGGGGCGGCCTCTCGCCCTGCGAGCGTCCGTACCAGCCGCTTCGCCCCCTCCACCTGCGTGCCCCACCACGACCCGGTGGCAAGGCGCTCGCTGCCCGAGGTGTCACCCGTGCGTGGATAGCCGCGCGAGAACCGCGCCGTGCCGAACATCACGTCCCAGATCGGCAGCAGCACGGCGAAGTTCGTGCCGTGCACACGCGCCGGCATCCCGGCGTCGTGGTCGAGCGCGTGATGCACGCGGTGGAAATGCGGGCTGACGATGACGAACCGCCCGAACCGGCCGAAATCGAGCCGCACATTGGCATGGCTCAGGCTCTCGGCCACGCGCATGACCAGCACCAGCAGCGGGAACTGGCCGGGCGGCACGCCGATCAGCGTGGCGACGCCGGCGAACCAGAGTGCCGCGATGATGTCGTCGAACAGGTGGTTGCGGTCATCGGTCCAGAACGTCATCTGACGCTGGGCGTGATGCACCGAATGCAGCGCCCACCACCACCCGAAACGGTGCTGGAACCGGTGACGCCAGTACTCGGCGAAGTCGAGGATGACGACATAGAGCAGGAAGGTGACGACCGGCCACTCGCGCAGCGCCGGCACCAGCGTCTCCAGCGTCGGCGGGATGATGCCGAGTCGCGCCAGCCCCGCCGCCCAGGCGGTCTCCGCCGGCAGGAGGATGACGAAGGCGAACAGCGGCAACAGCCCGAGCCGGTTGAGCAGCGTGTAGGTGACGTCGGTGCCGACGGTGGACGTCTCGCCCTCCCTGTGCTCGACCGGGCGGAGGCGCTCCAGCGGGGCGCAGACCGCGATCGACACCAGCACCGCAAGCGCACCCATCAGCGCGAAGTCGAGCCACTCGGAGGCGTCCTCCTCCCACGCCATCAGCCCGGCGGCGTAGAGGGCCGGCAGCAGCGCGTGCTCGAAGGTCGCGGCCTTCAGCGCCACGTAGCCGTCCGCGATCGCCTCGATCATCGGTTGGCCTCCGCAGCGAGGCGCGGAGTCGGTTCCGTCAGCGTCGCGAAGCAGAACCCGCGCGACTTCAGCCCGACGATCAGGTCCTCGAACACGTCGGCATACTTCTCCTGCCGCGAGCGGATGCCCCAGTGCATCACCAGCACCTCGCCGTCGCGGATCGTGCGCAGGCTCTGCGCGAGGAGCGCGCGGTTGGGGTAGCGATCCGAGGGCAGTTCATCGCCGAGGAAGCCATGCGCGGTCCAGCCGATGTGACGGAAGCCGCAGGCTTCGGCGAAGCGCAGCGCGTTCGGCGTGGTGCGCCCGCCCGGCGCGCGCCAGATCGGATCGAGCCCGCGCCCCGTCATGGCGCGCAGCCGGTCCTCGACCGCGCGCAGCTCGGCGCACATCTGCGCGGCATCCAGCGTCGTGCCCGCGCGCGCACCCCAGGGCACGTAGCGCACACGCTCGCCGACATCGCCGCGGAAGTACCAGTGCCGCAGCGTGTGGCTGCCGAAGGAGTGCCCCTCGGCCGCGCGCGTGCGCCAGAACTCGGCCCAGGACTCCGCGAGCGAGGTGTCGCCGCGATAGGTGCGTTCGTCGGCGAGGAACAGCGTCGCCTTCACGTCGTGGCGGCGCATCACCTCGGCGATCTGCTCGGCGCGGTCCATCCAGCCGGTGTCGATCGTGAGGTAGAGCGTGCCCCGGCAGGTCTCGGCACGCGCCGGTAACGCCAGGACGAGAACGGCGACGAGAACCCTAGCCCATCGCATGGAACAGGATGCCGTGGGGGCTCCGGCCGACGCGGATCTGCGCGACCAGCGCACCCGTCTCGACATCGATCACGCCGACCCGGTTGCCGACGCGCTGGGTGAACCAGAGCTGCCGCCCGTCGGGCGAGAAGTCGAGGCAGTCGGGCGCGCCGGGAGCGCGAAACTGGTCGAGCACGGTCAGCGTCTCCGCGTCCAGCGCCGTGATCGAGCCGGCGACGCGGTTGGTGACGTAGAGGAACAGCCCGTCCCGCGACGGGAACAGGTTGTGGGCGCCCGCCCCCGTCTGCACCTTGCGGATCGTCTGGCCGGCCTCCGGATCGATCACGCTGACCGTGTCCTCGCCCATGTTCGCGACCAGCAACTCGCCCGCGCGGCTCATCACCACGCCGGCCGGCGTGTCGCCCGTCGGCTGGCGCCAGAGCACGCGCGCGGTCTCCGCCTCCACCGCGACGAGCGCGTTGCTGTTCTGGAGCGTGACATAGGTGATCCGGCTGTCGCCGGACCAGGCGATGTGGCTCGGCAGGCGCGGCATCGCCAGGCGATGCACGAGCGTGAGGTCGTCGGCGCGGTAGAGGTCGATCTGGTTGCGCCGCAGGCTCGCCACCGTCAGCCACTGCGAGTCCGGGCTGAACATCAGGTGATAGGGGTTGCTGACACGCAGGGTCCGGCGGATCGCGCCGGTGTCGGGTTCGAGGAACAGGAACTCGTTGCCGGCGGAGTCGCCGAGCACGATCTCGGACCGGTCCGGCGCGTAGACCAGATGGTGCGGCTCGCGCAGGGCGGGCACCTTGCGTACGACGTCGCCACGCCCGGCGTCGATCACGCTGACCGTCGCGTCACGGCTGTCGAGCACGAACACAAGCCCGACCGGCTGCGTCGAGGCCCGGGTGACCGAGGGGAGAGCGAGGGCGTGGGCCGCCGCGCCGAGAAGGACTGAACGCCTGTGCATGAGGTGGTCTCTCCGTCGACCGCGCTGCTTCATACCAGAAACGCCTGGCTGCTGGAACGTCCGTTCACGCCGCACGCCGCCAATCCTGTTCGATCCGGCCGTCGCGCAGCGCCACCATGCGGTCGAAGCGGTCGAAGATCTTTTCGTCGTGGGTCACCACGAGGATCGCCGCCTGCTGATCCAGCGCCACCTGGCGGAGCAGATCCGTCACGCGCCAGCGCACGTCCCACACCGTCTCGCCGTTCCGCACCAGCCGACCGTCGGTCAATCCGAGGACGCAGGCGACGACGTTCAGCAGCGTCGACTTGCCGGTACCCGAGGGTCCCTTCAGCCCGACCACCCGATAGCGGTCGGCGCCGAGTTCCACCGTCGCGCCGACCGGCAGGCGGGCACGCGCATCGACCACCCTCGCGAAGCGCGCGCCGCCGAGGCCCCGTCCGGCCTCGATCGCCGACGGCCCGGTCGGCCGCCTGTCTCCAGTCCGATCCGCAAACGCTGCAGGACGCGGCGGAAACGGCCCGGCCGTTCCGTGCGGGCCACGATTGACATAGGGCAAGGTATTTCCGGCTGCCCGGCGCATAGATACTCTCGCGCGGCGGCCGGGACGATCCTAGTCTTGCGCCGCCAGCACAGGAACGCCCGGAGGGACTGCGATGAAAGCCCGAGACCTGATGACACCGGATGTCGTGACGGTGGCGCCCAACACGCCGGTGATGGGCGTGGCCCGGCTGCTCGCCGAGCGGCACGTCAGCGGGGTGCCGGTGACCGACGCCGACCGCAAGATCCTCGGCGTGGTGAGCGAGGGCGACCTGATCAAGCAGGTCTCCGGCCGCGGCGACGAGAGCCCCGGCTTCTTCAAGAGCCTGTTCGCCGATCCGGCCAGGATGGCGGAACAGTACGTGAAGAGCCACGGCCGCACCGCCGCCGACATCATGACGCCCAATCCCGTCACCGTGACCGAGGAGACGTCGGCGGGCGAGATCGCCGAGCTGCTGGACAAGCAGCACATCCGGCGCGTGTTCGTCACCCGCGACGGACGCCTGGTCGGCGTGGTCTCGCGCGCCGACCTGCTGCGTGCGCTGGTTTCGCCCCAACAGGCACCGATGACCGACACGTCCGACGAGGGGATCTACCGCGCCATCATGACGGCGATGAAGAAGCAGCCCTGGGCCAGCACCTTCTACACCACGGTGGTGGTGAAGGAAGGCGTGGTCGAGTTCTACGGCTACTGCGGCACGGACGAGTACCGCCGCGCGCTGCGCGTGCTCGCCGAGGGTGTGGCCGGCGTGAAGCGGGTCGAGGACCACATGGTGATCGGCCCGCTCTACGTGTACTCCTGACGGATCATTCCGACGGTGCGGCGACCGCCCGGCTGGGCGGCTCGCGCACCGTGGTCAGGAGCGCGGCACCGCCCAGCAGGAACACGAGGATCGTCGCCATGCCCGCGCGCTGGCTGCCGAACGCCGCCGTCGCCCAGGCGAGCGCGGCCGGGCCGAGGAAGGCGGTGATCCGACCCGACAGCGCGAACAGGCCGAAATACTCCGAGGCCTGCTCGGGCGGGGCGAGGCGGGCCATCAGGGTCCGGCTCGCCGCCTGGGCCGGGCCGAAGAACACACCGAGCGGCAGCGCGAGCGCCCAGAACCAGAGCTTGCCCTCGACCAGCAGCAGCACCGCGCCGATCGCCGCGAGCGCGCCGAGCGAGATCAGCACCGTGCGCTTCGGCCCGATCGCGTCGTCGACGAACGAGAACAGCCCGGCGCCGATCCCGGCGGTGATGTTCATCGCGATGCCGAGCAGGATGATCTCGTCGGTGGCCATGCCGAAGGTTCCGGCCGCGTAGATCGCGCCGAAATTGAACAGCGTGTTCAGCCCGTCGGTGTAGAGCAGGCGCGCGAGCAGGAAGCGCGTCACGGCCGGGCGGCGACGCAGCTCCGGCAGCAGCCGCGCCATCGCCGCCATGCCGGTCCGGATCGCCTGCCGGATCGGCGCGCGTCGTGGCGCGTCGGGCACCATCAGGAACAGCGGCCAGCAGAACGTGCCGTACCAGACGGCTACCAGCAGGTTGGTGGCGCGCACGTGCTCGGCCGCGCCCCGGTCGAGCGGGAACAGCGGCGGGTCGGGCTGGATCAGCAGAACCAGGCAGAGCACCAGGCAGAACAGCCCGCCGACATAGCCCGCACCCCAACCCCAGCCGGAGATGCGTCCCATCATCGGTCGCGGGGCCACGTCCACCAGCATGGCGTTGTAGAACACCGTGCCGAGCTCGAAGGCCAGTGTCGCGAGCACCACCACGGCCAGCGCGAACGGCGCCGAGGCGGGATCGGGCCGCACCCACCAGAGCGCGCCGCAGGTGATCACCGCCATCACGGTAAAGCCGGCGAGCCACGGCTTGCGGCCGCCCGCGCCGTCGGCCACCGCGCCGAGCGGCGGCGAGAGCAGCGCGATCAGCACGCCGGCGATCGCCATCGCGAAGCCCCACTGCGACGTGCCGACGGTCTCGCTCTCCGCGACCGCCTGGACGAAGTAGGTCGCGAACACGAAGGTGCCGATCACCGCCGGGAAGGCGCTGTTGGCCCAGTCGTAGAGTGACCACGCGACGACGGCGCGCCGCCGCTCGCGCGGCAGGTCGGCCAGCCGCGTGATGTCGTCGAACGGAACCGTCACGCGAGCGCGGCGACCGCCCGTGTGGCGACCACGACGGCGGGCAGCACCGGCCGCGCGCCGAGCTCGGCCAGCACGCGCTCGGCCGCGACCCAGCGCGCGCCCGCGCCCGCGCGCACTGCCTCGACCCCGCCCTGGGCGAGCACGGCGGCGGCGAGCCGCGCCTGTGCGTCGGCGAGATCATCGGCGACCGAGGCGAGCGCGCGCGCGGTCCAGCCGTCGGACGCATCGACATGGCGCGCGGCGGCGCGCACGGCATCCGGCCCGAGCCCGGCGCCGGCGGCGAACCACGCCTCCATGCCCTGGCTGGGCGCGACGGCGGCATCGGCCGAGAGGCGCAGGATGGCCGGTGCCATGGCAGCCGCGCCGCCGGTCGGATCGCGCTCGAGCAGCGCCGGCAACAGCAGCGCGACATGCGCACGGTACGGGCCGGCCGCATCGGCGACGCGCAGATCGGGCGCCAGCACGCGCACGAAGCCGCGGGCGGCGCCCTCCTGCGCGCGCCGCCAGGCCTGGAAGCGCGGATAGAGCGCCTTGGGGTCGCCGCCCGACTGGTCCTCCGCCTCCGCCCCGGCGCGCAAGGCGGCGAGGCCGAGCGCCTCGCGCGCCACCAGCGCGGCGGTCGCGGCCGCCTCCGGCGCGATCCCGTCAGCGAGCCGGGCGAAGGCGGCGAGCCCCATCCGGTCGAGCAGGTCATTGGTCAGCAGCATCGCCACCAGGTCGCGCCGCAGCGGGTGCGCGGCGATCGCCCCGGGGAAGCGGTCGCGCACGGCGGGCGGGAAGTACTCGGCGAGGTCGGGCGCGAAGGCCGGATCGTCCGGCAGGGACGAGCCGATCAGCGCATCGGTCAGCCACAGCTTCGCGTGCGAGAGCAGCACGATCAGCTCGGGCCGGCTCAGCCCCTCCGCGCCGCGCTCGGCGAGGCTCGCGGCATCCGGCAGTCCGGCGACCACGCGGTCGAGCCGCCCCTCGGCCTCCAGCCGCGCGATCAGCGCCGCGTGCGGGCCGGCCACCCCCGGGTCCATCCCTTCCAGCGACACGCCGAGCGACTGGCGCGCATTGGTTGCGAGCACCTGCCGGGCGACGTCGTCGGTGATCGACACGAGCAGCGTGTCGCGCTGCTTCGCGGTCAGCTCGCCCTCCTGCACCAGGAGGTCGAGCAGGATCTTCAGGTTCACCTCGTGGTCGGAGGTGTCCACGCCCGCCGAGTTGTGCAGGCTGTCGGTATCGACGCGCACGCCCGCCCGCGCCGCCTCGATGCGCGCGGCCTGGGTGAGCGCAAGATTCGCCCCCTCGCCGACCACCTTCGCGCGCAGCGCGGCCGCGTCGATGCGGATCGCGTCGTTGGCGCGGTCGCCCGCCTCGCCGTGGCTCTCGTGGCTCGCCTTCACGAAGGTGCCGATGCCGCCGAAATAGAGCAGGTCGGCCTGCATGGTCAGGATCGCGCGCATCACCACGTCCGGCGGCGGACGCTCCGCGGTGATGCCCAGCATCGCGCGCGCCTCGGCCGAGAGCGGCACCGTCTTGGCGTTGCGTGGATAGACCCCGCCGCCGGCGCTGAGCGTCGCCTTGTCGTAGTCCGCCCAGGAGGAGCGCGGCAGCGCGAACATGCGCGTGCGCTCCTGGAACGACACCGCCGGATCGGGATCGGGGTCGAGGAAGATGTGGCGGTGATCGAATGCCGCGCGCAGCCTGAGCGCCGACGACAGCAGCACGCCGTTGCCGAACACGTCGCCCGACATGTCGCCCACGCCGACCACGTCGATCGGTTCGCGGTCGATGTCGACGCCGAGTTCGCGGAAGTGGCGGCGGATGCAGACGAACGCGCCGCGCGCGGTGATGCCGAGCCCCTTGTGGTCGTAGCCCTTCGAGCCGCCCGAGGCGAACGCGTCGCCGAGCCAGAAGCCGCGCTCCAGCGCGATCCCATTGGCGATGTCGCTGAAGGTCGCGGTGCCCTTGTCGGCGGCGGCGACGATGTAGGGATCGTCGCCGTCACGGCGCACCACGCGCTCGGGCGGCACCACCTTGCCGCCGACCCGGTTGTCGGTGAGGTCGAGCATCGCGCCGATCAGCAGCCGGTAGCAGGCGATCCCTTCGGCCATCAGCGCCTCGCGGTCACGCGCGGGATCGCCCGTGGGCGCGGGCGGGCGCTTCAGCACGAACCCGCCCTTCGCCCCCGTGGGCACGATCACGGTGTTCTTCAGCGTCTGCGCCTTCATCAGCCCGAGGATCTCGGTGCGGAAATCCTCGCGCCGGTCCGACCAGCGGATTCCCCCCCGCGCCACCGGCCCGCCGCGCAGATGCACCCCCTCCATGCGCGCGCCATGCACGAAGATCTCGCGGTACGGCATGGGTTGGGGCAGGTCGCCGACCGCGCGGGAGTCGATCTTGAAGGCGATCGTCGGCGCGGCCCGGTCGCGGAAGAAGCTGGTGCGCACCACGCCGTCGAGGGCGGTGCGCAGCCGCGTCAGGATGCGGTCCTCGTCGGGGCTGTCCACGGCATCCAGCACCGCGCGCCAGCGTGCATCCAGCGCCGCTTCGGCCGCGGTGTCCCGCGCGGCATGCGGATCGAAGCGGGCATGGAACAGATCCACCAGCAGCCGCGTCGCCTCGGGCTGGGCGGCGAGCGCCGCCTCGACCGCGCCCTGGCTGAACGCGAAGCCCGCCTGCTTCAGCCAGCGGTAGAGCGCGCGCAGCATCCAGGCCTCGCGCCAGGCGAGGCCCGCGCGCACGACCAGGCGGTTGAACCCGTCCGGCTCGGCACGGCCGTGCCACAGCGCTTCCAGCGCCTCGGCGATCGCGCTCGCGCGCGCCGGGTCGAACGCGGCGTGGTCCTCGGTCTCGAGCCCGAACTCGTGCAGCACGACGGGCCGCGCACCGGCGCCGGCGGTGTGCAGATGGTGCGGCACCTCCTCGAGCGCGCGCAGGCCGAGGCTCTCGATCAGCGGCAGGATGTCGGAGAGCGGCACCGGCCGGTCGGGGTTGGCCACGCGCAGCGCGAGCGCCCAGGGGGCGGCGCCTTGCGGCCGGGCGAGCGAGAGCTGGAGCGCGCCGGCGGCGAGCGCGGCCTCGGCGAGCGCGATGTCGGCGACCGCCTCGCGTGCGGTGCGCCGGTCGGCATAGCCGGGCGGGAACGCCTCGCCCCAGCGCCCAAGTACCGCGAGCGCGCCCGCCTCGCCCGTCTCGGCGATCAGCGCCTCGGCCAGCCGCTCGCGGAAGCTCCGCGCGATCTCGGCCAGCGCGCGCTCGAGCCCGCGCAGGTCGACCTCCGGCACCGCGCCGGGCGTCGTCGCGACGATGTAGTGCACACGCGCGAGCGGCGAGTCGCCGATCAGGATATAGGCGGTGGAGAGCCGTCCCTCGAACGCCTCGGCGATCGCCTCGCCGATGCGCGCGCGGAGCCGCGTGTCCATCACGTCGCGCGGCACATAGACGATCGCGGAGACGAAGCGCTCGAACCGGTCGCGGCGCAGGAACATCGCCACGCGCTGACGCTCCTGCAGCGCGAGCACGCCGCGCGCGGTCGCGAGCAGCTCCTCCACATCGGCCTGGAACAGCTCGTCGCGCGGATAGGTCTCGAGGATGTTGGAGAGCCGCCGCCCGTCATGCGTGTTCGGGTCGAGCCCGGCCATCGCCAGCACCGCGGCGACCTTCTCCCGCAGGTACGGGATCGAGCGCGGGTTGCGGTTGTAGGCGTTGGAGGCGAACAGGCCCAGGAACATCGCGGCGCCGGTCACACGGCCGGCGGCGTCGCGGCGCTTCACCACGATCGCGTCGCAGTGCTGCGGCCGGTGCACGGTGGCGCGCATGTTGGCCTTCGCCACCGTCAGCAGCGTCCGTTCCTCGGCCCAGGCGCGCACGGCGGGCGGCAGGTTCGCCGGATCACGCAGCACGTCGAACACCGGCAGCGCCGCGTCGCGCAGCAGGCCGAGCGAGCGAGCCGGTTCGGCCATGATGCCGCCGTCGCTGGGGCGGTAGTGGCGGTAGCCGAGCAGGACGAAGTTGTCGTCGGCGAGCCAGGCGAGAAACTCGCGCGCGATCCGCGCCTCGTCCTCGTCCAGTCCGTCGAGCGCGGCGATGGTCTCGGCAAGCCGTTCGCGCATCGCGGGCCAGTCGGCGACCGCGGCGCGGACATCCGCCATCGCGCGCTTCAGCGCGGCAGCCACGGTCGCGAGCTCGGCGCTGTCGGCTCCCTGCGCGAACTCGATCTGCATCATGCTCTCGCGCGGCGCATCGGGGCCGGCCGCCTCGCCGAACGCGACCAGCCGCCCGTCCGCGTCGCGGCGCGCCGGCACGATCGGGTGCACGACCAGGTGCACCGCACGGTTCGCGATCGCGAATCCGGCGAGCGCGGAGTCGACCAGGAACGGCATGTCGTCGTTGACGATCTCGGCGATCGAGTGCGGGCTGCGCCAGCCCTCGGCCTCCGGGCGCGGGTTCAGCACCCGCACGCTGGCCTGGCCGGGGGCGCGGTGGCGCGCATGGTCGAGCAGGCTCAGCGCGGCACCGGCGACATCCTCCGGGCTGCGCGCGGCGAGGTCCTCGTCCGGCACGCCGGCCGCCCAGAGCGCGAGGAAGCGCGTCGCCTCCTCCCCGGTCGCCCCGGGCAGGCGGCGCCGCAGCAGCGCCGCCGCACCATCGAGCACGGCGGCGCGCTCGGGGCGCGCGGATGTCAATCTGCGGTCCAGGCCCTCGGGTGCCATCGCCCCCTCCCTCGTCCTCGGCACGCAGTGTCACGCGCCCGCCTGGTCGGTTCAACCGTGGCGAGCCCGATGGCGCGCCGACCTGCTTGAGAGGCGGCGAAGGGCGCGCTAGAACTCAGACCAGAACGGAAACAACGCGGCGCCGTTCCGGGCCGGCCCGCGACCGAGAGGGCGCCGATGCTCCGACGCGGATGGCTTGCGATCGCCGTTGCCGTGATGGCGACGGTGGGGTGGGGCGCCTCGGCGCAGCCGAACCCCGATTTCTGGGTCAGCAACACCAGCGGCAAGCCGATCAACCAGATCTTCGTCTCGCCCTCCACCGAGACCAGCTGGGGAACCGACTGGCTGGGCGAGCACGTGCTCGCCTCGGGTCAGCGCTTCGCGATCCGCCCGCGCCGCGACGGCACCTGCGTGTTCGACATCCGCGCGGTGTTCGCCGATGGCAGCTCCGAGGAGCGCCGACGCGTGAATGTCTGCAACGTCAACGAGGTGGCGTTCACCTCGGCCGGATCGGTCGCGCGCGGCGGCGCCCAGGCGATTGCCGATTTCCGGCTGGTCAACCGCTCGGGGCGCACGATCCAGCAGTTGTTCGTCTCGCCCGCCAGCGACCAGAACTGGGGCGCTGACCGGCTCGGCCAGAACGTGCTGCCGAACGGCCGCACCTTCACGGTCACGCTGCCGCGCGACGGCACCTGCGTCTATGACATCCGCGTCGTCTACGACAACAACACCGCCGCCGAGAAGCGCCGCATCAACACCTGCCAGATCAACGACGTGATCTTCCCGTGAGGTGATCGCGTCGGGCGCGCTTCCGGCGCGGAGGCGCGCATGCGATAAGCGCACGCGATGCGACTCCTGTACCACCTGCCGCTCTCGCCCTATTCGCGCAAGGTGCGGCTGGCGCTCGCCGAGAAGCGGCTCGCCTTCGAGCTTCGGGTCGAGAAGGTGTGGGAGCGGCGGCCGGAGTTCCTCGCCCTCAATCCCGCCGCGCAGGTGCCCGTGCTGGTCGAGGAGGGCGGGCTCGCGATCCCCGACAGCGCGGTGATCTGCGCCTATCTGGAGGAGACCTATCCGGACACGCCGCTGCTGGGCGCCAACGCGAATGAGCGCATCGAGTGCCGCCGTCTGGTCGCGTGGTTCGACGGCAAGTTCGCCCGCGAGGTGAGCGAGAACCTGCTGTTCCAGAAGCTGATGAAGCGCATGCTGGGCCGCGGCGAGCCCGAGGGCGCGACGATCCGCGCCGGCTACCAGAACCTGCGCGGACATCTCGGCTATCTCGGCTGGCTTGCCGAGCACCGGCGCTGGCTCGCGGGAGACGTGCTGACGCTCGCCGATCTCGCCGCTGCCGCGCATCTCTCGGCACTCGACTTCCTCGGCGACGTGGACTGGTCGGTCTCGCCGGCCGCCAAGGACTGGTACGCGCGCATCAAATGCCGGCCCTCCTTCCGCGCCCTGCTCGCGGATCGCGTGCCGGGGCTGACGCCGCCCGGCCACTACGCGGATCTCGACTTCTGAGCACCGAAGCCCCGGGGCGAGCCGCGTTCTGCCCCCTCTCCCCCGCAGGGCGGGGGGCAAAGGCGATCGTCCTGACCGGGGCCCGGTTTCCGGTTGACCCCCTGCCGTAACGGTGGCGGAATCGTGGGCCATGGTCACGCGGCTCGCCCTGGCGCTCGCGTTCGCCATTTCCCTGGCATCCGCCGCGCTCGCGCAGCGGGTGGCGCTGGTGATCGGCAACGGTGCCTATGTCGAGGTCCCGCCGCTCGAGAACCCTGCGAACGACGCGACCGACATCCATGCCGCGCTGACGCGGCTCGGCTTCGACAGCGAGCTGGTGGTGGACGCCGACCGGGTGACGCTGGAGCGCGCGAT